>JALUVT010000149.1 GCA_027020325.1 bacterium | reverse complement strand
CACATCCAAAATAAGCTCTTTCGGCAATGGGACTCTTGCCCGGCGCCACAAGAATTAAAAAATTTCGATCTGACAGAAGAATTGCCTAACTTGCCTCCACCAATTCAATATGGAAATGATCCTTTGACAGGAAAGCCTTTTTTAGCCTATCCTGCTGTTAGAAAAGCAGAGGAGTGGGGAAGGGAAGTATACAGAATTGAATATTTTCCTTCTGCCGAGGCCGCCCAAGAAGCACAAGCGGAAGTAGAAGAATTGATGGCTCAAGCGCGGGCACGGAAACAATTAGGGCAGGAAAGGAAAATCTATCTTTCTCAAGCTAAGGGCTTATTAGCCAAAGCAGAAGCATTATTGCGGGAAATAGATAGCAATTTTTCTGATTTTCGTACGCTTGGTGTTAATTACAGCTATTTAGCCGAATTGAAAAGCGAAGTAGAAAGAGCCCGTAGCCAACTAGAATCGTCTCCTAAAAAGGCTTATGAAAGTTTAGAGAAATTAATAGCTGAACTGAAAAAAATTCATGAAAGAAAACGACAGAGGGAAAAATATCTTCAAATAGCTCGAGATAAAATTGCAGAAACTTACGCTAACTGCCCTCTGTGTAAAGGAAAAATGGAAAGAGTAGGAAAAGGACTTCGCTGTTCTAATGTTGAGGAACATCGTGCACAAGAAAATCGAATTGCTTTTCAAAAAATAAAAGTTTATGATGCAGGAGAATTTTACGAAGATGATACGGATACTGTTCTTTCGCAACTTGAAACTGATGAAGGAAAAATTATCGCCCAATTAGTTTACCTTGTTGAGGGGTGGGATCGCTGTGGACTTATTGTAGTGAGGACTTGGGAGGATGGTGATCCTGAAGCCGGTTTTTGGGACGGGAAAGAACCATTTAACGAAATTAATTTGTATGATTTGGGGCGCCTCACTTCTAATCCACGCCGTAAATCACCACCTAAAGAAGCTAAAAAGTCACCAACCCCAACAACGCCTTCTACATCTCCAACTAAAACCACAGCAACAGGAAGTTCTTCTAGCGGAACAGAAGAACTAGATCCAGTAGAACAACTAGCAAAAAAATGGGGTGCAAGGATAAGGAGAAAATAGAACTTTTAGTGAAAAATTAGCGCTCAACTGCTCTGGTGGAGCTGGGGGGATTCGAACCCCCGACCTTCACATTGCGATTGTGACGCTCTAGCCAACTGAGCTACAGCCCCTTACTTAATGTTCGCATTATAGCATATTTTCCTCTCTTGGCTTAGGCTACCCTCGATAAGGCCCCTAATTTATTAAAGTTGGTGATTTTATGATAAAATAGAAACGCGTGGTGAGCGTAGCTCAACGGGTAGAGCACTTCTCTGTGGAAGAAGTGGTTGTGGGTTCAAGTCCCACCGCTCACCCCAAATTCAGGGACAACAAAATTTACTCTACTCAGCCCATTCTCAAGAGAAGAATCCGAATCTATTTTTAATAAGCAAAATTCTAATTAAAATTTACTTGGGAGGCGCTTCCTGCAGGGTCACTTCTTTATTAATTGTTTTTCCTTTACGCCAAATTTCTAAAGTAACCTTGTCTCCTGGTTGATATTGTAGAATAAGTTTACTCAATTGGGTGCGCGGAGTTACTTTTTCTCCGTTAAACTTGGTAATAATATCACCTTCTTCAATTCCTCCCTTGTCAGCTGCTGTATCGGACAAAACTTTAACGACATAAGCTCCGGCAACCAAATCATTACGCCGCGCTGCCTCTTCATCAAGCATCATATAGGAAATTCCCAAAAAAGGACGGATAATTCTTTTATTTTTCCGAAAACTCAACAACAATTCTCGGACCCGGTTACTGGGGATAGCAAAGCCAAGATTCTCACTCCCCTGCCCCATCGCTACATTAACTCCAATAACCTGTTGGGCCAAATTTAACAACGGTCCTCCTGAATTTCCCGGATTAAGGGCGGCATCGGTTTGCAAAACATCTTCCAAGCGCTGATATTGACCCAGTCCTGATCCTGCAGTAATTCCCCGCCCAATGCCTGAGATAACACCTTTAGTTACCGTATTCGTAAAACGCCCCAAGGCATTACCAATTGCGACAACAGTCTGGCCCACTTTAACTTGATCCGAATCTCCTAATTCAAGAGGTTGAAAATCTCCTTTCTCCAATTCCAACAAAGCCAAATCATTTAATGGATCACGGTAGATTTTTTTAACTGCATAGCGGTTATTATCACGGTCAACAACAGTATAATCAGCTTTTTCATTAGCCACAACATGGCGATTGGTGATAATTAAATTCTTTTCCACGGCAAAACCCGTCCCAATTGAAGCTTCTTGTAACCGCGGTCCCCGGAAAAGATCAAAAACAACTTCCCGCTCGACAACTGAAACAACAGAGGGCGAAACTTTTTGCACCAGATCAATGACCGCTGATTCTTCATCAACAACACGCCAAACTTCACGCGGAGAAGAGGTTGGACGCGGAGTAGAAGGAATCGGGGAAGGGCGAGGAAGGTTAAAAGAAGGAATAAAACGCCTCCAATTCCAAGAAAAATGAGGCCAATTTAGGGGGCGGTTGACCGAGAAACTAAACAAAAGTAAAAGGAGAAAAATTAAAAGAAAAATAAAGTTAGAGCCTTGTTTGTTCTCTCTTGAAGAGGGGGAGGCAGTAAACGGACCCGCTTTCTTCATCATTGATTTTATTATAACTCAGTTACCCAAGTTTATTTTTGAGAGAGTAAATTTTTAATAATCGCCAGGGCCTTTTCTAATTGTGGATCTCGATTTTTTTTGAAATCTTGTTCCTGGCGTTCAACTTTTACTTCAGGAATTAATCCCTTCCCATCAATAGAACGACCCGAGGGTAAAAGCCAATGGGCAATTGTAACATGCAAACTA
>JALUVT010000148.1 GCA_027020325.1 bacterium | reverse complement strand
AAAGAAGAGCGCGATTGATTTCGCGTTGGTTAATTCCCGGAATTTGCCGGACAATTTCGCGTAAACGAAACGCTCCCGCCTCAATCATTTCCAAACTCCACCAAGGCTTGGCACTAGCCCACCAAAACTGATCACTACTTAAAGCACGATCTAATAATTCCCTCACCGCACCCTTATTAGCCGCTTTCCGGTGAACGAGCTCAATTACCCAATGTAAAAACTTCCACTGCAAATCATGAATAGGATTACCTGGATCTTGCCAAAGAAGAAAAGGGTGTTCATTAACAATTTTTCTCTCTTGATCCAGCCAAAAATCCTGTTCTTCATTCGACCAAGTACTAGGACGAGGGCTAACCAATTCAGTCTGCGGAAAATGTTGCGGTACCTCGGAAAGAGTCAGGAAAGGGAAAGGTTTTTCTTTAAATACTTGAGCCAAAAAATCATCCATTCCCGGACGGTGGTGTCCAAAGGTCTCGCCGTCCATCACCGAAACCAGATAAATATTTTTATCTAGCAAATCTTCCAATTCTTCAAGCAAAGTTTTAACCAAACGAACAAAAGCCGAGAGCATGATTACACTCGCTCGTTTATGGCGAAAAAAGATTTTTAATGGTTGAACTTCTTTAATAACAAAAGTTTTATCCGGCCAAGGAGGTTGCGGGCCATAGGCTAATTCCGAGGCCAAAAGCCACTCATAACCCATATTTTTAATTAATTTTGCCATCGGATAATCAAAAGCCAATTCGGGAGAGAAAAAGCCTCGAGGCTGATATAAATCTCCCAAATAATGCCGCGCAATTTTTTCATTTAACTCAATCTGACGCCTTGCTTCTGTCAAAGGAATTAAAGGGAGAAGAGGATGATAAGCAGCAGTTGCAGTTAATTCAATCTGCCTACGATCTAAAAGCTGTTTTAGGGAATTAATAACATCATCATAACCTTTTTCCTGTAAAAGCTGCAAAAGCGCTCCGGCAAAATTAAAAGTTGCTCGCGCGTGAGGATGCTGCAAAAAAATCCGCATCAAGGGACGATAAGATTCATTGACAACCCGTTCTAGAATATCGTCTTGCTGATAATAAGGTTGGTAGAAGTGAAGGAAAAGGCAGAAATACATCGTTTAAGAACAAAAATTATACCTTCGCTGAAGCCGGCCAGCGCTCAGTTTCGACTAATTTTTTCTTGCGAAAATGAATTGCCTTTAAATATAAATCCACATATTCTTGCGCCCGGGCTTCCCAAGAATTATTAGCACTCATCGCCCGTTTTTGTAAAGAACGCCAAATCTTTTTCTGACGATAAGTTTCTAGTGCCCGAACTATTTGGGCAAATAAAGACCATCCATTAAAATCTTGAAAAACAAAACCATTGCCAGTATTAGTCGCTGGATCAAATTGTTCCACTGTATCTTTTAGGCCCCCAGTAGCCCGGACAATAGGGATAGCTCCATAGCGCATCGCCTCCATTGGCACCAAACCACAAGGTTCCCAGCGTGAAGGATAAAGCATTAAATCGGCCCCGCTAAAAACCAGGCGCGGGAGAGAAGGATCGTACATAAGATGGGCTCCTACTTGTTCGGGAAAATCTTCCTGCAACTTACGAAAAAGATCCATCAGTCCCCCATCCCCTCCCCCAACAATGACAAATTGGATTTTGAAATCTTTTAATAGCGGACGCAGAACGCGAGCTAATAAATCGAGTCCTTTTTGTCCATCAATGCGTCCAACATAACCTAAAACCGGAATTTCTTTATCAAGCGGCAAATCAAATTCTTCTTGGAGAGCTAATTTATTAGCACTTCTCTTATCTAAACTATTTAAATCATAATTCACTTTTAATAATTTATCAGTCGCAGGGTTATATTCTTGATAATCAATGCCATTTAAAATTCCAAAAAGCTTAGTTCGTACCTCTAAAAGTAATTTCTCTAAACCTTCTCCAAACTCAGGGCGCAAAATTTCTTTAGCGTAAGTCTTGGAAACAGTATTAACAACCTCAGAATAAATAATTGCCCGCCGCAAAAAATCCTGCCAGCGTAGGCGTTCGGAAAAAAAATCAGCAATCGCACTCCGTCCATCATCGCGTTGTAATTCTGGAACATGTCGGTGATCAAAATTTCCGTGGTACTGAAGGTTATGAATCGTAAAAACAGTAGCTATTTTAAATAAACGGACATCCTTATCATAATCAGTACGCAACCAATTGGGAATATGCCCGGTGTGCCAATCATTAGCGTGAACAACATCGGGGATCCATTCTTCATTTTGCCGTAAAAATTCAATGCAACCTCGTGAAAGTAGTGCCCAACGGGTCGAATCATCCGAATAACCATAAACATTAGCCCTTAATTCATAATATTCACGATTTTCTAAAAAATAGACCGGGAGCCCGGAGGGAGAAAGGTGCAATTTAACATTACAGGTTAAAAAGGGCCGCTTTTCATTACCGGTGGGAACTTTGAGCCCTTCTAAAATAAGCTTAGTTTGATATTTTTCTTCATCAATTGAACCAAACTTGGGCATAAAAATTCGTGCATCATGACCTAATCGCCGCAGGGCACGCGAAAGATAACCCAAGACCCGTGACAATCCCCCGACATCCGCATAGGGAGACACTTCAGCGCCAACTAACAAAATTTTTAATGCTTTTTTGGAGGGGAGTGGACTAAAAAAAAGATCTTCAAATTGATTCAACAAGGAGTTTTTTTTCTTCATTTAGGAATAATTATATCATGCTAGAATAAAACTATGCCGCGGCCAAGAAAAAAAAGCTCGGCGGATCCTATTTTTTTATTAGGGGTAAAAATTAATCCTTTAACCGAAAAAAAAGTATTAAAGATAATTGAACATTTTATTACCGTTGCTCAAGGACAATTTTACCTTGTTACAACAAATCCCGAATTTATTATTCAAGCCCAAAAAGACTCCCATTTCCGTCATATCCTTAACCAAGCTAGCTTAAGTTTAGCTGACGGAATAGGAATTCGCGCCGCAGCCCAATATCTCAAACAACCCCTCTTAAAAATTCCCCCTCCCTTAAATATTTTGGCCGATCTTTTTTATGGACTTATTTACCTCCCCTATTGCATTCTTTTCCAACAACAAAAGCTAACCCTAATTCCCCAACAACTCCGCGGAGCAGATTTAACGGAAAAATTAATGGCGCAAGCGGCAAGCAAGAAATGGCGCGTTTTTCTTCTTGGGGCCGCCCCGGGGATAGCCGCCCAAACAGCAAAAATTTGGCAGAAAAAATATCCCGGACTAAAGATAGTTGGTACTTTAGCCGGAGACCCGCAACCAGAAAAAGACCTAATAATGCGACAAAAAATAAAAGCACAAGCTAAAACAATTGATTTACTCTTAGTCGCCTATGGACACCCCAAACAAGAAAAATGGATTTACCGCAATTTAAAGCACCTTCCAGTTAAAGTAGCCATCGGGGTCGGAGGCACTTTTGATTTTGTTAGTGGAAAACAAAAACGAGCACCGCAGAGCTGGCAAAAACACGGCTTAGAGTGGCTTTGGCGTCTAATTCATCAACCTTGGCGCTGGCGCCGACAAAAAGACCTTCTAATTTTTTTATTATTGATTTTCAGGGAAAAATGGTTCCCTCCCCAAAACAGGGCGGCTTTTTAATAATTCGCCGAATTCTCTCCCGCTACTTTTTCTAAAACTTTTAATGTTTCCTGCGCTGCTTTATGCCAACTAAATTGACGCGCCCGCTGTTTTACCAAAAAACGCCAATTTTGATATTCTTTATCTGAAGCCCGACAAAGACGGTGAATAGCTGCGGCAATATCTTCAACCCGATAAGGATCAAAATAGATTGCCGCCCTACCGCCAATTTCTGGCAATGAAGAACAATTACTGATAATAACTGGTGTTCCCAAGCTCATTGCCTCCAAAACAGGAAGACCAAACCCCTCGTGTAAACTTGGCAAACAAAATGCCTTAGCGCCAGCATATAAAACTCTTAAATCATTGCGTTCCACATAACCGAGAAAGCGAACTTTAGTCTGTAAACCCAATTCATCCACTGTATTAAAAATTTCTTCATACCCCCACCCTTTTTTCCCTACAATAACTAAACTCAGAGAAGGATTTTCTTTTGTTACTTTTTTGAAAGCTCGAATTAGGCGAACGATATTTTTTCGCGGCTGTAAAGTACTAACAAATAATAAATAAGACTGAGGAAGGTTAAATTTGCGGCGGATTCTCTTGTAATCTGAAGGAGCAAGAGGTCTATCCCACCCTGACTCGACCCCTTCATAAATAACAGTTATTTTTTCCGGCCTCACTCCAAGTTTCTTTATAATTTCTTGCTTGGTAAACTGGGAAACAGCAATTAAATGACGGGCAAGACGGGCCCGCCATCGCTCCATTGTCCAGCCCAAATAAAGGCGCTGCCGCCAGCTGCCATAATAAGGCAAAAATTCTAAAGCTAAATCATGAACAGTAACTACTGTCGGCAGATTAAATTTCTTAATTAAGGGGACTACATGAGCGGGGATAAAAAGAACTGCCGGCGGCTTCTTCCAGGTCTGCCAGGCCAGCCCCAACTGCGTCCAAAAATAACGATAATTCAAGGATATCAGTTTTACCTGTGGAAAACGCCTAATCTCAACAAGTCTTTTTTCATCATAAGGAGGGCGAAGGTAAAGATGAAATTCATGCTTTGATCGTAATTCTAAGAGAGCTTTCAAAAGCTGAAAGGAATAATTTTCCGTCCCCGAACTTTGGGCAACAAAAGCCCGCGAAGCATCATAGCCAATAATCATCGCCGCGTAATATTACGCTTAAATTTATCCAAATTTTCAATTGCCACTCCTGTTCCTTGGACTACACACATCATCGGATTCTCAGCTACATAAGCCGGTACCCCGGTCCGTTTAGTAATTAATTGGTCAAGGTGGCGCAGCTGGCTCGTCCCCCCCGATAAAACAATTCCTTTTGCAGCAATATCCGAGCTTAATTCCGGCGGAGTTTGCTCCAAAACGGTTTTTATGCTATTAATAATCGCTTCTAACTCATGCTTAATCGCTGCAATAACAAAAGATGATTTTACTTTAATCACTTTGGGCAATCCGGCTACGGCATCACGACCTTTAACCTCAGCGACCAGTTCCTTTTCCAACGGCAAGGCCGAGCCAATTTTAATTTTAATTTCTTCGGCCATCCGTTCTCCGATAATTAGATTATATTCTCGTCGGACCGCGTTAATAATTGCTTCATCCAACCTATTCCCCGCCACCCGCGCTGTATGGTGAACAACAATTCCTCCTAATGAA
>JALUVT010000147.1 GCA_027020325.1 bacterium | reverse complement strand
TCCTCGTGCTCTTAATTTATCTTCATACTGTTTTAAGTAATTAACCATAGCTGGATATAAATGAGCCTCTTTGTAAAATCCATATTTTGCTAAAATCACCCACAACCCAGCCCACCGATAATAATACCTGCTAATATCCCTGCCCCTTAAAATAGGTCTTATAATCTCTTTTGTTCTTTCTCTTTCTTCTTTAGTTTTGCATTCTGCAAGTATTCTATCTCTGGTTTTTGTATCTATAATAAAAGCTTTATTAAATCCTGTTTTAATTCCAAAATAAATCCTCACATTCCAATCTTTTAAGGGAGTACCGATTCTTTCTATCTTTTCTTTGAGCCTTAAGATCCTTTCATCTGCCAGTGTCCAGCATTTATTATCAAGTTTTTCCTGCGAAATAGTGTCATAATTTTCTTCAATAAATGAAATTAAATCTTTACCGCCCAATTCGTTTTTTACATTAACGAACCTTACTTTATGTTCCTTATCAGGCTGTTTTTTCTTAAACAGGATTATGTTTGTATCTACGGTGGCTTCAAAAACAGGATAGCCACCAAAATCAATCAAGTTTATGACCTCTGTTTTTTCTTTGAAGAATCTTCTCAAATTCTCTCCATATTTTGCTCTCATCCATTTGTTGCTTGATATAAAACAGGAAAAACCATCATTTTTTAATATCTCCCAACTCCGTTCATAAAAATAGGTGTAGAGATCGGATCTAGGACTGTAAACTTCATAACCCGCTCTCCGAAGTAAAATTTTCTGCTCTTTTATCTTTTCCTGTCTCACATACGGTGGATTGGCAATTACCACATCAAATCCACTTTTTTCGTGAAAGACCTCGCTGAAGTAAACTTCAAAATCAAATTCCTTGCGTCCATTTGTAATCTTACTTATCAATTCTTCAATTCGGTTTTTGTATTCCTGTTTCTTTGTTGGATTAGTTTCGTTGAAGTAAAGTGGTTTTAATTTTTCAAGTTGTTTAAATAGTTCGTGATTAAATAAATCTTTTTCTACTCCTAAAAGAGAGTTTCCTTGAACAATCTTATAATCCAGGTTGGGCAGGGGTTTAATATTTCTTATGTCTTCTTCATCTACGATAAGAGAGAGCCAGAGGCGGAGTTTTGCTACCTCGCAGGCACCTGCGTCAATATCCACGCCATAGAGAGAGTTCTCTATGCACTCCCGTTTGAAGTTGTAGGTAGTCCTGTTGTCCGCCTTTATAAAAGGATTTAATACATTTCTCGCCTTTACAATTTCATGCATCATCCCTACAGGGAATGCACCACTGCCAACTGCAGGGTCACAAACCTTGATATCCCTTAGTTTATCGTCAATTAGTTTTGCATTTTTTCTTATGCTCTCCGGAAGTTGATACTTATAGGTTCTGGTTTCTTTTCCTTTTTCTAAGACTGTGGCTTCATTCTCAGTAAAGTGCTCTCCAAATTTTATGAGTTTTTCGATATCCTCTTTGCTTACTTTTCTTTCAAGTTCGGCAGATAAATAATAAATCAAACTTTGCTGGCACATATAGTGAACAATTTCAGGCGGCGTGTAGTAAACCCCGTTCTTTTTATTGAATTTCATTTCTTTGGATTTGCGCCCTTGTTTGACAATATCTTTATATTCTTCAAAGTTTTTTGAATTAATAGCATTGATTTTCTCGTAGATTTTTCCCAGCATTTCCGGATCAACGGCAACCTCCTTTTCTAGCGGTTCATCTTCTTTGACAGTGAAGTTATAGCGATCAAAAACATCTAAAATGCCGGTGCCAATATCCCCTTCTTTAGTTTTTTCATTGTTAGAAAAAAGCTCATTGGGAAGAAGGATATCTGTATTAACCCAATCATAGCCGCCAATTGGCTCAAAAAGACCGCCGTTTAAGAAGGGAATCTTGCAGTTGAATCGAGGATTAAAATAATCAACATCAGCCCTGTCTCGAGACAAGGCATTATAAAAAAGAGGCTCCAAAACATCATTGAAAAAGTTTCTGTATTTCAAATACTCACCCCTAAAAAGCCTTCTTAAAAAATCTTTGGGCCCTGATCCCCAATTTTGTCCTCTTGCCACTCCAAACCAGCCCTTCTTTTGCAGAAAGTAAAGAAACACAATTTGACCAAGAAGCTTTTTAACAAAATCGACTGGATCAATATTTTTCTCGGCAAAATCGGCTTTGACTTTGCTGTCTTTTTTTAGTATTTCATCCAGTTCTTCCTTGACCCGTAAAAAAAGATCGCGGTACTTTTCAAAGAATTCATTGGTAACTTTTTCGACACTGAAAGCTTCCTCAAAATCAGCTAGAGTGGGATAAGTCTCATCACCCATTGTCAAAATTGGCACCAAGCGGCTTTGGGCAGTATGACTGTTTTCGTCTTCTCCTACCAAGAATGAGAAACGTTTAGCCGGTGTTAATTCTTCAACAGCCTTAAGTTTCCCTGATTTAGTTTTGCTGATTCGATACTCCATCTTCACCAAGGAAAAACGCCAGTCTTTTTTGCTGGGGGGAACAAAGGCTACCAATGCCGCATCTTTAGCGTCCCTTTGCTTGAGATAATCACCCACAAAGTTTCTCAGCGTGGTTCTTGCCCGCTCGATAGATTTTTCTCTAGCAAGATAGACAATCAAAATATCAATTTTGTAGTTTTCTGGATCGGTGTAAGTGCCTAGTCTTTCATAAGTTTTTATGACCGGAAAGGTTTTTTTGAACTTTTCCTTTACATAACCCCGAACATGAAAGCCCTTGCTCTCATCAAAGCGTTTGAGAAGATTTCTAATTAAAGAGTAGAAACGGTTTTTATCAAAACCGTTTTCAAAAGTTTGTTTTACCAGTTGTTGTGCCTGAGATTTTAACATCTATGCAATTTTTTCATTGGAATGGTATTCATTCGTAGTATTATATACTCAGAGCGTGTCCCAGGTCTGGGTGCCCGCTCTTTTTTAATTTTAATTATTATTGACAGTTGTTGACTGATTTTGTATCATATAGATAATCACGAGGGAGAAACGACCGCCTATCTACGTGATAGAGCGCCACGCCTCCCGCTTTTATTTGGCTTAGCTTTTTCTAACATCAGCTTTTCTTTTTCTCTAATAATAAAAACCTTATAGTTTTGAAATTTCTTCAATAAAGAAGATTCTGATTTCCTATTTGGAATTATTATTGCCAAAAGTTTTTTATTTTTAACTAAAAATTCATGCAGACAATAAAAATCTCCATCTCCTGAAACAATAATTGCCTTATCGTAATTTTCATACTCAATTGCAGCAGCATACAAAACCAACTCCGCATCTATATTGCCTTTTGGTTTGCCCTCATTGTCTTTTATTGTGGGTTTATAAACCAATTCGTAGCCGTACGATTTTAATCTTCTGTAAAGAGGTGTGTTTTGTTTAATATAGCCAATAAATAGAAAGGCTTTTCTTACCCTGAACTTATCACTTAAATACCTTCTAAATTTCTTGAAATCAAGTTTCCAGCCCTTATAGATTCTTTTTCTATTTTTATAAATGTCTTTACTTGTTCCAAGGTTTAAATTCTGACTATCTATAAATGCATAAATAATAGGATGTTTTTTTCTCCGCTTTTTCATTTTACTATCAAATATTCAGATAAAATAACTTCTCTGGGCCCTGCTGTTTGAGCTGCTGTCTCTGCTAAAGTTTCTTTGAAAAACTCGTTAGGAATATCCCTCCGCAGAATTCCCAGAAGTTTAAGTGGATTAAATTCAGAAGCAAGCTCCTGATGAATGCGTTTTAAAACCCTTTTGGCAACAGATTTAGGGAGTGACCCTTCTTGCAGGATTCTTGCCACCTCTTCTAGATAAACCTCCTCATCTTCTGTAAAGCCTTTGAATTTCTTTACTTCACGCGACTTTAAAATATAAAGAAGTTGGCTAGCTGCGTCTCTGCCTCGTCTCTTTTGTATATCTTGAGCTTCCTCTGTTGATGCCAACTCAAAGGCTTGCTTGTTTTTTGTAAGAAAAGTGTAATAATCTTTGGGAACTTTTCTCCTAACAGTCTTTTTATCCGCTTGCAAAATCTTTGCCGCAGTTATAAAGTCAAGCTCTTTGGGATCAGTGTTTGGGGAAACCAAATAAAATTTTTGAATTTTTCCCTTTCTAAAATAGGTTAAAAGCATATTGCCAGAGGATTTATTTTTATAGATGCGGGCAGTTCGGGCTTTTTTGGGAAGTCTCTTTATTTTTTCAAAAAGGTCCGGATTTTTGTCGCGAATGTCGCGGATGATTGAGAGATATTCAAGCTCGCTTTCCTCCTCCTCATCTTCGCCAGTAATGGTCTTTTTCGAAGTCAACTTAAGCCATAAATCGTGAGATTTGATTTCCTCACCTTCGGTAAGCAAGCGGGCATCGTTGCCTAATAATTCGATAAAAGCATGGATTTTGGCTTCCGCTGCTTCCTTGAGTTTAATTTCATCATTTGACTGCTCGGTGGGAAAAAAATTAAAGGTGTAAATCTTGTCAAAACTGGTATCAACCCGATTGATTCTTCCAACTCTTTGCATAAGACGAGTCGGATTCCAGGGGATATCATAATTAACAACCACATTGGCTCGGTGCAAGTTAACACCTTCTGACAAAACTTCGGTGGTAATAAGGATTCTGTAGTCATCTTTGGGAAAACGAGCTTGGGCATCAAAATTCTCAATAACTTTTTCCCGGGCAATTGTTGAAGAACTTCCATGAAACAGGAGTACTTTGTTGCCAAACTTTTTTGATAAATCTTTTGCCAGATATTCGGCCGTCTCCTTTGACTCTGTAAAAATAATAATCTTGTTATTTTGAAAAACTTTGCGCGTAGAAAGGAGGTGGATGAATCTTTCAAGTTTTGGGTCACGGATAACTTGTCTCCAAAGGCTGGCAATATTTTTTAAAATCGAAAGATCACTTTCCAAGTGCTGTCTGAATTCCTTTTCAAAATCTTTTGCAGGGTAGCGCTTTGCTTTGCCTTCTTCTATTAAACGCAAAATGGCTTCTGTATCGTCTCGTCCCAGAAGATCAAAAATCTTGGCAGAATACTTCTTGCTGACATAAACATTTCCTTTCTTAAATTCAGTTAAAAATCTCTCGTAAGAAGAGATAAATCGATCAATCGTGTTTCTAAAAGCGTAGAAACTGCTTTCTAGGCGCTTGACTAAAAGAATCTTCATAAATTTACCCATATTCTTTTGTCCCAAATGCTCTGCTTGACTAACCTCACCCTTGTAGTACAAAAGCGGAGTGTAGCGGGCGTATTTGAATTTTTGCGTTATTAATTTAATTGTTTCTATAAAAATTCGATCTTCTTGTTTACTGAGTTGA
>JALUVT010000146.1 GCA_027020325.1 bacterium | reverse complement strand
TTGTAAAATCGCAAATTTATGCCCAGTATCCCCAAGCGCAGATTAAACGAGTTGAGGATTATACGCAGCGTTCTTTTCAGGGACGGGTTATTGCAGCGACGGAAATTGTTTTAGCCCGCGAGGATTTCTTCCCGATCAAAACCTTTCCTAATTTTGAAGTTGACCCTCTAGCTTCAATTACTTCGGCGGCGGAAGTGTTTTCCGAAGAAAGCGAAGCTTGGTTACAGTTATTAGTTCGTCCTTTGCCCGATCTTTGGCAGGAGGAAGGCTATGCTTATGTAAATGCCCTGCGAGAAGGGAAGGAAATCTTAAAAGGAAGTTTATGGTCGGATCTAGGGGCTAATGTTGGGTTGGCTTTAAGGGAAATAGCTTTAGCTATTGTTACCTTGATCCCCGAGATTATTCAAAGTTTCCTCAATCCTCATACCACTCGTTATAGAAGCGGGGGACAGTTGGCGGCGCCGGGGAAAGAAAAGGTCCAACTTTCTGCTGAACAGCAGGCCCAAATTAAAGGAATTGAAGATAAGTTAACTAAACTTGGTTTTGAAACTGCTTTGCGAATGGTTGCTATTGGTGAGAATATTGAATCGGCGCGGCAGCAGCTTGATTCATTAGTTGCGGCGTTGAAACAGTTTTCCACAGCTCACTTGAATGCTTTTAAGCCTTTGGAAGCAGTAGATAGCAGTGCCGTTTTTCAAGATTACCGCCGTCGTCTCTTCCCTTGGTCCGAGGAAAAGTATTTTATCCTTAATACCGAAGAGTTGGCTTCTCTTTATCATCTTCCCAATCTTTCCGTTGAAACACCGAATATTTCTTGGACTAAGGCCAAACGGGTTGAATATCCTTTGGATCTTCCAATTGGTGTTGAGCCGATTATTGGGGAGACTGCATTTCGTGATCAGCATATTCCTTTTGGTATTAAACGCAATGATCGACGACGGCATATGTATATTATTGGGAAGACAGGAACGGGAAAGTCAACGCTTCTGGAAAGTATGATTATTTCCGATATTTTGCACGGCGAGGGCTTGGCGGTTTTTGACCCTCATGGCGATATGATTGAAACCGTGTTGCGTTACATTCCCGAAGAAAGGGTTGAAGATGTGGTGCTTTTTGATCCCGCAGATTTAAATTATCCGGTGGCCTTAAATATGTTGGAGCTTTTTGATCCGGACCAAAAAGGTATTATGGCCTCGGGACTGGTTGATGTTTTTCGGCGCCGTTTTGAGTTTTCCTGGGGACCGCGTTTAGAACACATCTTGCGCAACTGTATTTTAACTTTACTCGAAATTCCTCATTCTACTTTACTTGGGATTCCGCGTCTTTTAACTGATGAAGCTTATCGCAAATATATTGTCCGTTTGGTTGAAGATCCGATGATTAAGCGTTTTTGGGAGGTTGAATTTGCGGGAATGGCTGAAAGCCGCAATTTGATTGCCGAAGCCATTTCTCCAATTCAGAACCGCCTTGGGCAATTCCTTTCCAATGTTACGATCCGGAACATTGTTGGCCAGCCCCGTTCGACAATTCGTTTAGACGAAATTATGAACCAAGGTAAAATCCTCTTGGTTAATATTTCCAAAGGAAAGATTGGTGAAGATAATTCGGCTATTCTCGGAGGAATGTTGATTTCGCGGCTTCAATTTGCAGCAATGACGCGGGTGAGGATTCCCGAAGAAGAACGGCGTGATTTTTTTGTCTATGCCGATGAATTTCAACATTTTGCCACATCTGCTTTTGCCAGTATTCTCTCTGAGGCGCGTAAGTACCGCCTTAACCTAATTTTGGCCCATCAATATTTGGCTCAATTACCCGAAGATGTCCGGGCTGCAGTTTTTGGCAATGTAGGGACAATTATCTCTTTTGCCGTGGGACAAGCTGATGCTGAATTGTTGGCCAAAGAATTTGAACCGGTCATTAGTGCCGCAGATTTGAATAGTTTGGAAAAATATCATATTTATCTTAAATTAATGATTGATCTGACCCAGTCCCCACCGTTTAGCGCGCGGACTCTTTTACCACGGGCTAGTGAAACAAATTTGCGGGATTTGATTATTGCTTCTTCGCGACAGAAATATGCTGTTGATCGCGGGGTGGTTGAAAACCGCATCGCGCGGTGGATTAATAAAGAGTTTGTTCCGGGTGCGGATAAAGAAGAAATTGAGAAGTTAAGACAAGAGTTGTGGTATAAAAATAACTAGAGAAGTTTTGAACAAGGTTTTTGAACAATGGAAAAAGAACAAATTTTAAAACAGCTTTTGACCTTAGAGTCTACTTTACGGCAGTTACGGCGAGAATTGGAACAGGATTTGGAAAAAGAAGAGGGGAAGGTGATCGGTGTTTTTGATGGTGAATTTATGGTGACTAAAGAAGGGAAAAAGTATGCGGTCCCGCCTAATTATGCTTCGAAAACCAAACTTGTGGTGGGGGATACTTTGCGTTTAGTAGGGGAAAGAGAAGGGCAGAACCTTTTTAAGCAAATTGGCCGTGTTGCTCGTCACGCCACGCGGGGGACATTGATTAAAGAAGGGGAGAATTGGCTTGTGGTTTGTCCGGAGGGAAGATTCAAAATTTTACCTGCTTCAATTAAACATTGGTCCGTTGGAATTGGTGATGAAATTAATTTAGAAATTCCTGCTGATTATCAGGAGAAGCAGGTCGAATGGGGAGCAATGACCGGGCCCGCTGAAGAAAAAAAAGCTGTCCTGGAGGCCACCTCCCCACAAGAGCCAATTAATGAAAGTAACCCTCCCTCTCCCACTGATGATTGGGAATTAATTTAAAAATTTAGCATTACTCCCTAATGATCCGGCGTAAAATTTTAATTTTTAGTTTTCTCAACAGCCTTTTTCTCTTTTCTTATTTTTATTTTGCCTCGCAGTTTTATTTTTTTCTTATTTTATTACAATTATTGTTTCTTTTTGTCGGAACAGGGTGGATTTTTTCCTGGCGTTTAAAATTTTGGGAATACTTAATTCTTCCCCTGTTGCCGTCTTTTTTAACTTTATTATTTATTTTTAATTTATTTTGGCTTCCGTCACGCGGTTTTTTGGTTTTATTGGGAGGAGGGAAGGAAAAATTTATTTTTTTCTTTTTTTTACTCACCTTCCTAAATTATTTTCTTTTTTTGTTGTTGAATATCTTAAATGTCGCTACAGTACGGATTGTTCCCTTAAAAAAAGCCGCCCTTAATCTGTTATTATTTAGTTCATTTTGGTTGGTTTTTCAGGGTTGGGGATTGCTGTTCCAGTTGATAAATTGGGGAAATCCAGGGCTGGAAAGGGGACAGTTTTTTTATGGGTTGTTGCTGATTTGGGGAATAGCTTTACCTTTTTTATGGTTTGTTCAAGAAGAGCGCTTTCGCCTACCCTGGCGCGAATTACTGGTTTTGGGGTTTATTTTAGTACAATTGGATTTGGTTTTGCTTTTTGCCCCACTTAGCAGTGGCCGCCGCGCTCTTGTTTTGAGCGGAACTTTTTTAGTTTTACTCAATTTATTGGGACAGCGTTTACAATACCGTTTATCGCGTCGGGTGCTTGGGAAACATCTTTTATTTTGGTTTTTATTGATTCTTTTTTTGCTTTAATTTTAATTGAAAAAGAATATAAATACGGTTCATTAAATCAAAGGTTTGGAGAAAGTTGACGAAGAAGGGGAGCAGGGGAGGGAAAGAATTAAATTTTGTTGGTTATCCTATAGTAATTTTGGTTAATAAGTTATAATATCCTATAGGATAATATATGATATATTTTGATATTGAAAATGGGTATTTTAATGTTGTTTTGCTGTAAACAGAATTTGCTTTTAATTGCCAGAAGTTTTTTATTGGCTTAGATATTTATCTTTGTTTTATTTTTGTGGATAATTTTGTTTTTTGTATTACTGGTTATTCGGTGGCTAGAAGATAAGTAGTAAGTACGGAGTTGGGAGGAGAGGAGGTTTAGGAGCGCTGATTTTGTTTTTAATATTTTAATAAAATATTTAATTGTTAAAATAAAAATTAAAAATAGATTTTTTAAAATTTTGTTTTTAAAACTTAGCTTCTCTCTTTTAAGTGCTTAAGAATTTTTTAAATAAAATTTTATCTTAGTAATTTTTGGTTTTTCCTTTAGCTATGGTTTTATTGAAAATGTAACGACTGTCTTGCCTTTGTTAAAGCAAAAATAAGAATTTATTATTGTGTGTCGTTAATCATACAATTCACGACATATGTCTAAAATTTAAATTTCTCCTCCCCTAGCCAAGTTCTCACTTGAGAATAAAGCTTTTTTTCTTAAAAAAAGTAAGTTTGGGCAAAATAAATTTTTATTTTATTAATTAGAAAAAGCATTGGGGAAAAATTTTTTCTCGCTACCCTATTTTTTTAACAGTCTTCTTTTTTTCTGCTAGCTTAAAATTTTCTGCTAATTTAAAATTAAGGCAAAGATAAAGGTATAAAATGAATGTTTTTATCTTCGGGCAATCAAAATAGAAAAATAGGAAAATTGCAGCGCTAACCTGCAGGGGCTGGAAGGAATTTTACAAAATGATGTTGGGACAAAAACAAAAGGGAAAAAAAGAGGAGAAAAATCTTCATGCTTGGATTCGGGACTTTATTGAATTTTGCGAATTAGAAAAAGGTCTTTCCCCGCGTACAGCAGCAAAATATCATTACCGCTTACTGCGCTTTTGGCGCTGGGCGAGAATTAAAACAGGTTTAAAAGATCGTCTCGCCCCGGCGGATTTGACGGAAGAATTAATTAAAGAGTTCCGCCTTTATTTAAATCGTTATCTTAATCCGCTAACCAAGCGTCCTCTCAAAGAGGCGACGCAAAATCACTATATTGTGGCTTTGCGGGCTTTTTTGCGCTATCTTTCTCGTTTTGATCTGGCGGCAGTACCACCGGAACGTATTGAGTTACGCAAAAGCATCTCCCGCCGGATAATTTTTCTCAATCCCGAGCAATTGAAGCGTTTATTTCAGCAGCCCCGATTGGAAAAAATTCAAGGTCTACGCGATCGCGCGATTTTGGAGTTGCTTTTTAGTACGGGGCTGCGGGTTTCGGAATTAGTTTCACTAGACCGTGATCAACTTAATCTTGACAGTGATGAATTTAGTGTTCGCGGTAAAGGAGGTTACCGTAGAGTAGTTTTTTTATCGCCGCGGGCACGTTTTTGGTTGCGTCAGTATCTACAAAAGCGTCGTGATCATTGGAAACCGCTTTTCATTCGCCATCGAACAATCAAGCCCTTGAAGGGGTCAAAAAAGAAAAATAATCGCGAAACTAATATCCTAAATTCAGTTGATGAAAAAAAAGGCGAAAAACAGCGTCTCTCTGTACGGTCGGTTCAGCGTTTGGTTAAAAGATATGGCCGCAGTGCGGGACTGCCGTTTGAAATAACACCGCAT
>JALUVT010000145.1 GCA_027020325.1 bacterium | reverse complement strand
TTCCGTCGTCTTTTTTCCAATGCCTTGGGACAACTTTTGTTTTTAATCCTTCCCGCCAGCGTGATTTTAATTGTCTTAAAAATTCCCGTAGTCCGCTTAGTTTTGGGAACAGGGCGTTTTGATTGGAGTGCTACCGTAACCACTTCTTGGATTCTCGCTCTTCTAGCCTTAAGTCTTTTTGCTCAAGCGGGGCGGGAATTAATTGTCCGCGCTTTTTATGCTCTGCGGGAAGCCGACCTCCCCGTAGTCATCAGTATTTTTTCTTTAAGTACAGGATTAATTATCGCCGCTCTCCTTCTGCCGCGGCTGGGAATTCGAGGCTTGGCTTTAGGTCTTACTAGTGGATCTTGGCTTGAATTCTTTTTGCTTCTTTTCTTTCTTTTGCGGCGCATTCACCTCCCTTGGCCTTACCTTGTTGGGAAATATAGCCGCATTTTTTTCGCCGCCGCAGTAATGGCCGCGGCAGTTTACTTTCCCGTGCAAATTTTGGATCAAGTCTTTATTGATACAACTAAAGTCGTTAATCTGGTCGTGCTCGTCTGGGTCGTCCTCACTTTTGGCGGCAGTATCTACCTTTTCTTGACCTGGATCCTCGGATGTCCCGAAATCAATCTTTTTCTGGCAATGCTCTTCAAACTTAAAAGCTGGCGCGAAACTTTTCTCGCGGTCCCCAAACAAGTTAAATATTTTTTCTCTCCTGAAGGACAATGGGAAGAATAACTAGGAAGATTTTTCTGTCGCCAGCCAAAGACGGCGCAAATCCGCGGGGCGCAGACTAACCTGGCCGCGCTGCTGCAATCTTTTTTTCCCTTTTTTCTGTTTTTGCAACAGTTTATCTTTGCGGGTCCGATCGCCCCCATAAAGTTTGGCTGTAACATCTTTCCGCCAAGCCGGAAGATTGGTGCGAGCAATAATACGCCCTCCAATGGCCGCTTGAAGCGGTAAACTAAATTGTTGACGGGGAATAATTTCTTTCAAGCGTTGCAGAAAACTTCGTCCCTTAATCACTGCTTTATCGCGAGGACTAAGGAAAGAAAGGGCAGGAAAAAGACGGTGGTTAATCAAAAAATCAACGCGGACAATATCACCTTCCTTTTCATCACAAAACTGATAATCAAAAGAGGCATAACCTGCACTAACAGTTTTTAGTCTTTGGTAAAAACCTTCTAAAAGCTCACTATAGGGCAGCTGAGCCCGTAATTCGAGGTTGTTACTTCCGGCTAGAGACAAGGTTTGCGTGGAGCCAACCTGACCGCGGTGATTTTGAATTAAACGAATTAAAGCATTGAGATATTGCACCGGGGTAATAATTTGGACCTCGATCCACGGCTCAAGGATTGATTTGATTTGACTAGGGTCGGGCCAGTCTGTAACCGCAGTAATTTCTTTCCAATCCTTATTTTGTAATTGAATCCGGTAGCGAGGCTGCGGCGGTGTTGTGATAACGCTCAGGTTAAACTCACGCTCCAGACGCTCGCGCGTAATTTGCAGATGGAATTCACCGAGCAGGCCCAGACGGAAACCATTGCCGAGCAACGGAGAACGGGTCGGGTTGATCTGGAGTGCGGCATCATTTAGCGCTAATTGAGCCAAGGCTTTTTCTAAGTCCGCTCCCCGTCGGCTTTCAAGAGGAAAAACACTGGCGAAAACACGGGCTTTAATTGGTTGATACCCGGGCAAGGGAGGTGTTTTCTGCCGCTGACTAAATAAAACAACCGTATCTCCAGCCCGAGCCTGCTGAATTTTCTTTAAGCCGCTGGCCAAATAGCCCACTTCACCGGCGTTTAAAGATGACTGCGGATCAAGCTCGGCGCGTAAATAACCGATTTCCAAGGGAATAAACTTGGTTTGGCTACCGTAGAGAAAAAGAGGGGGAAAGCGCGAGCCCGTTTTTTCAATTTTCCCCGCTTTAATTTTAACCAACAGGACTACGCCGCGGTGGGGATCAAAAAAAGAATCAAAAACCAGGGCTTGGAGCGGACTTTGCTCGGGCACAGCAGGAGGAGGAATGCGCTTAATAATTGCTTGCAACAATTCTTCAACGCCCTCCCCGGTTTTTCCAGAAGTATAAATAATTTCCTCTTTTTTAAATCCCAATTCTTCCTCCAAAGCAATTGTCGCCTGATCAGGGCGATTAAGATCATTCTTGCTCACGACGGGAATAATTTTCAACCCCAGGGAGCGGGCAAGGCGCAAATGAGCCAAGGTTTGAGCCTGAATTCCCTGTCCTTTGTCAACAAGGAGGACGGCTCCTTCACAAGCGGCCAGAGAACGCGAGACTTCATAAGAAAAATCAACATGCCCCGGAGTGTCGATTAGATTGAGAATATAAACCTCTCCCTGCCAAGAATATTCCAGACGAATTGTTTGTAATTTAATTGTTACTCCTTTTTCTTGTTCCAGTTCAAGGCGGTCGAGAAAACGCTCCCGCATTTGGCGCGCTGGAATAGCCTGCGTGATTTCGAGTAAACGATCGGCCAAAGTTGATTTACCGTGATCAATGTGAGCGATAATGGCAAAATTGCGAATTTGTCGTTCCGCGGTCATAGCCCATTTTAGCATTATTGAATTTTCCCTTGTTAAAGAAAAAACTTTTCTCTTAATTTTAAGAATGATAAAATGAGCCCATCTTGAGGGGATCGAGCAAGGGAGAAAAATTTTTCCTCTTTCTTAAAAAAATTCTTTGGCCGGAAAAAGGAGGAGGGATTCAGTTTATCATCGCCAGTACATTGCTTATTTTCTTTCTTTTAACGGGAATTAAACGCGCCACCAAGCAAGAAATTACCTTCAGCGAATTCGTCGCGCGCGGGGAAGAAGGAGAGCTTACCTTTAGCGGACGCCTGCAAAAAATAACTTTACTTAGAAAAAGCAATACTGAAGAGAAAATCTTTTGGCTTCGCGACCGTGGTGAATTAATTCCCCTCCGCGGCTTACAAGGAGTAAATTTGCCTCGGGGAGCGATTCTCAGCGGCCGCGGGAAAGTAAAAAAAGATCCTCTTTTTTCCCGCGGTTATCTTTTGCAAGTTCAACAATGGCACTACCATCGTCTTTACCCGCTCAAAGTTTATCTCTCCTTTATCGCTCTCGCGGCAGCCTTTTCCTTTTTTTACCTCCAACGACAAAACTGGCTTGATTTAATAATTCCGACCGCAGAAAGAAATTAAAAAATGCCCGACTTAGCCACCCATCTCCTGACTTCCTTTCTCCCGCCCGCTTCCCGACAACGGCGGCTATTTCTGCTCGGCGGAGTTATCTGGCCCGATCTGCTCGGCCGCAGCCTGACTCTTCTTTTCCCCGGCAATTATACTCTCTACTGGATTTCTACTCTTCTTCACACCCCTTTGTTATTACTTTTAAGCACCTATTTATTAAGTCTGATCACCCGGCGCAATAAAGTTGAATTTTTTTTCTCCTGGCTGGGGGGGGTGGGGTTACATCTTGCGGCTGATGCTCTGCAGCGCCATTACCGCCCCGCCTACTTCTGGCTTTTTCCCTTTAGTTTTCGCAGTGCAGAAATACCTCTTTTTTGGCCCGAAGAATCAGTTTTCTTTATTCCTTTGCTCCTCCTTTTTCTCCTCCTTTTAAATTACTACCGGAAAAAGAGAAAATAATCTTAAACTACGACTAATTTTTCGGGATTATGACCGATAAGACTAGGCTTCCAAGCATCTTTTTTCCGTTGCCCTAAAGAAGAGAAAAAGAAATAACCGCGAAAAATTCGGATCCCAAATTATCAAAAACAGGAAAATCCTTCCGCGGGTCCAATAACAGGATTTGGGGAGAAAAAAGAGCATTACTACCCTTTTCGCCGCCGATAATGACAATTATTGCTTCGGCAAAAGGGACGATGAATAGCCCCGCGGATGCTCACGGTGCCAACGGTAGGCCGAAGCAACAATCTCCCGTAGTGAATAACGCGGTTCCCAGTTTAGTTCCCGACAAGCTTTTTGGTTATCACCATAAATTATCGCTGGGTCTCCGGGGCGTCGGGGACCGATTTCCACGCTAAAATCAAGACCACTTACTTCGCGAATCATTGCCACGATTTCTTTATTGGAATATCCCTTGCCCACTCCCAGATTGTAATAATCAAAAAAAGGTTTTGTTGAACGCAGAAGTTTTTCCAGCCCGGCGCGATGCGCTTGAGCAAGGTCTTCCACATGAATATAGTCACGAATACAAGTTCCATCCGGCGTCGGATAATCATCACCAAAAATTGTAAATTTTTCTCCCTGTAAGGCGGCCATAATCGCGCGGGGAATAATATGGCTGAAAGGATCCTGAAATTGTCCCATCGAACCATCAAGGAGCGCTCCACTGGCATTAAAATAGCGTAAGGCTAGGGCCTGAAAGCCCCGCGTCCGACAATACCATTGAATTAGCTTTTCTCCAATCCGTTTTGTTTCAGCGTAGACACTTTCCGGATTCTCCGGCGCGCTTTCATCAACCGGCAATTGCTGCGGAGTCCCGTAAATAGCACAAGAAGAAGAAAAAACAAGTTTTTTGATTCCCTGTTCCTCCATCACCCGCAATAAATTGAGGGTGCCCAAGATATTATTTTCAAAATAAAGATGCGGTTTTTCCATTGATTCACCAGCCAGGGCATAAGCAGCAAAATGGATTACTGCGTCAATTTTTTCTCCCGCCAACTTTGCTCTCAAACTCGCATAATCACGCAAATCAACTTCTAAAAAGGGAGTCTGCAGGAGATCAATTACTTCCCGGTTGCCGCGTTCGAGATTGTCGAGTATTACGACCTCAAAGCCGGCCTCTTGTAATTTTTTACTGGTAATCGAACCAATATACCCCGCCCCGCCCGTAACCAGAATCCGGGGACTAGTTTTTATTGATTTAGAGTGTGTTTTTTTAACCATTGGATTGTTTCCTGCAAACCTTGGGCCAAGCTATATTGCGGCCGCCAACCCCAGGCACTTTCGGCGCGGCTCCAATCAAGGGGTGGGGTAACAAGATTATTTGAAGGGGCGGAAATAAATTTAATCAAAGATTTTTCTTTATCGAGCTGAGTTAAAATTAATTCCGCGATCTCCAGAAGGGAAAACTGCTGTCCCCGCCCCAAATTAAGGATGGGAAAAGAAGGTCTTTTTTGGTGCAAACTCTGATCAACTGCCATTAGAAAATCTTTTATATATAACCAGTCCTGTTTTTGCTTTCCTTCGTTGGGCAGGGGAAGAAAATTATTGGCCATGGCGTTGCTGATCAGCAAATAAATAAGGTGCTCCTTGCTCATGCCCGGGCCAAAAAGCTGGGCCGGGCGCAAAATAATTAGCGGCAGTTTTTTTTCTTTTTCATAGGCAAGGGCCAAAGCTTCCCGTCCTTGGTAATGAGCCGCCTCCAAAGTGGGAGGGTAAAACTTTTCGTTTTCCTGTATTGGAGCAGAAAATTCTTTTTCTTCCTGTTGGTAAACCAGATCACGG
>JALUVT010000144.1 GCA_027020325.1 bacterium | reverse complement strand
TTTTTCCTTTGATGGTTTTTATCTCTTCGTTATCGAATTTAGATTCCAGGCTTTTAATAAGATCGGAAAAAGGCCAAAACCAAATTTCTATTATTCTATTATCTAATTCAGGGATAGTTTTAGAGAACAACCCCAAACGTGTTTGACCTTGAAAAAATTTTTTTTGTATTTTCCATCCCCAAGGAAGATTTTTCTTTATATTTCGGATTTCAATTTTATCATCTACAATAAAGGCAATATCAATATCGGAATCGGGACGATAAGTACCATTGGCCATACTTCCATAGAGTAAAACAACAGTCTTAATTTTTTGTGAAGTCAAAGTCTTTAACAAAAAATCTATCCGAATCTGTGTTTCTTGAAAAATTTTAAAAGGAAGATCAGTTTTATTTTGGGCCGGAAAAAATTTTTTGAACATTCGTTCGGTCAGTTATAAGAAAAAACTGAAAAAAAGAAGGCTGCATATTTAAAATATTAAGGCTATTCTAGCATAAAAACTTTTTTGCCTTTCAAAATAAAAATAAATTTGAATCTGGGGCTTCTTTGGGATATGATGAGGCCAGGAAAATAATGATTAGTTTAATTGGAAAAACAATTTTTCGTCTCTCGCCCAATCTAACTTTAGCCTGGGCTTTATTATTTTCTCTTTTCATTATCTACCGCCAGAGCCGAGCGCGAGATTTTCCTGTGGAACAGGTTTTGGATTGGGTTTTGGAGGGCATTTTTTTCGCTTTTCTTCCTTTTTTGTTGTTTTTTTCTCTTCCTTGGTCGCGTTGGAGTTGGATTTCTCCGTCGTTGCTTTCTCTGTTGCTGACAGGAGTGCGCCAGTGGGCCGGAGAAATTTTTCTTCTCTTCTTCCTTGTTTTTTCTTTTTTTCAACTCCGTCGTTGGCGCTGGCCGTGGTGGCCGCCACTGGATTTTATCAGTGGAGGAGCTTTATTTTTTTTCTTTTTCTTATACCTACTGTTTCCCTCTTGGCGTCCTCTCTGGCTCCGCCAATGGGAATTGGGATTCCGCTTTTCTCCTTTAGGGCCAGGGTTGGGGTTGTTGGCGGCTTGGGGGGTTGAACGGCGCTGGTACCGTCCCGGCCGGGTGACGATTATTTTTTTACTCGCCACAATGAAGGAAGCTTTGTTATTGACAGCGCTGCCACTTTTAGTTATTTTAGAAAAAGCCTCTTGGCAAAAACTAGCCCGTCAAGGGTGGATCTTAGTGAAAAAACTTAAAACAATGCCCCAGCCAAAAAAGCAAAAGAAACAAGACTTGGTGGAGGACTTAAAAGAAGAGGAGCAAGAATTAAGCGAACGCCTGGATGAATTAGAAAAAGAAGAGGATCCTCGCAATTGGGAAGGACGGACAACAGATAATGCTCCGGAAGATGATGCCGAAGAAGCCGAAGTTAGTCACCGCGTCAGTGCCCTTAAAGAGGTCATCCGCCGGCGACTAAATAATGTCCGTAATGTATTGAGTAAATTGAAGCGCGGAAGTTATGGTTTGTGCGATCGCTGTGGCAAAAAAATCAACCCCGCCCGCTTAAAAGCGCAACCCGAGGCACGCTTTTGTTTACAATGTGCTAAAGAAATGGAAAAAAACGAGTCAGTTTAAGCCGGGAGCGGTTTTTTTATCCTTCTTTTCCTTGGATCAGTTAATTAAAGCCGCAGGAATTATTTTTTTCCCGCAACGGATAGTTATTAACCGCAATTGGTTTTTAGGACAGCTCAGTCTTCCTTTTCCCTTCGTACTCCTTTTTTTTCTTCTTCTCCTTCTTTTTTCTTGGATAATGAGAAAAAAAATAAAGCTTTCGGCGAATGAAAAATTGTTTTTGGCCGCGGCTTTGACTAGTAATCTGGTTGATCGCTGGTGGCGGGGAGGAGTGATTGATTTTTTCTGGCACCCCTGGCTGCCGGCCTTTAATTTGGCCGACCTAGGCTTAACCTTGCTTTTTATCCGCTTCTTGGTAAAATACAGCTAAACCATTTATTAATTAGCCGTGAGCTCGGAAAAAAAGCTATCCTTACCCGCGGAGATTAACTTGCCGCACCATATCGCGATTATTCCCGATGGTAACCGCCGTTGGGCTCATGAACACAACCTTCCCCCCCTGGAAGGGCACCGCCGCGGAGCGCAAGTTGTAATTCCTCTCTTGCGGGCAGCACGGCAATGGGGAATTCATACAATGACCTTTTGGGCTTTTTCCACTGAAAACTGGCATCGTTCTTCAGTTGAGGTTAAAATGTTGATGGCTCTTTTTGAAGATTCAATTGATCGGCACTTGGCAGAAGCGAAGAAAGAGGGGGTGCGAATTTACCACTTGGGACGCAGAGATCGTCTTCCGCAATCATTGCGAAAAAAAATAATGCAAGCAGAGGAAGAAACTCGTCAGAATACTAAGCATATTCTCAACATTGCCCTTGATTATGGGGGACATGATGAAATTCTCCGCGCCATTGGACGCTTTTTAGATGACTTGGCGCGGGGAAAAATTAGAGCCGAGGATTTAGATGAAGTAATTGGCGAATATGAAGGTAAATATCCTTATTACCGTTTTAAAAATTACCTTGATACCCGGGACCAGCCCTATCCTTACCCTGATTTAGTGATTCGTACTTCAGGTGAATTGCGCACGAGTGGATTTTTGCCTTGGCAAAGTGTTTATGCTGAATTTTACTGGGAAAAAGTTCATTTTCCAGATTTTACGCCGGAAAAACTGCGCGCGGCAATTATTGACTTTAGTCAGCGCCAGCGGCGCTTTGGCGGTAAAAAATTGAACTATGCTGCAGCAAGTGAAAATTAATTAATGCCGCAGAATTGGGAAAAATTAAGGCAGGCTGCCGCGAGCCTGCGTTATTGGATTCTTAAAGCAACCACTGCCGCGGGTTCGGGTCATCCTTCTTCATCATTGTCAGCAGTTGAATTATTAACCGTTCTTTTTTTTGGCGGTTTTTTTCGTTATGATCTCCGTCATCCCGAAGATTGGGCTAATGACCGTCTAATTTTTTCCAAAGGTCATGCCGCACCCTTGCTTTATGCTCTCTATGCTCTGGCCGGAGCAATTACTTGGGAAGAACTCTTGACTTTGCGCCAAAAAGGCAGTGTTTTAGAAGGGCATCCAACGCCGCGTTTTCTTTATCACGAGGTGGCAACCGGTTCATTGGGGCAGGGATTGGCCATGGGCATGGGAATGGCTTGGGCCTTTAAGTATCTCCATCCTTCGCCGGCGCGAGTTTTTGTCCTTCTCGGAGACAGTGAGATGAGCGAGGGCTCAAATTGGGAAGTTTTGCAGTTAGCTTCTTATTATCAACTCAATAATTTAGTTGCTCTCCTTGATGTTAATCGTTTGGGTCAACGAGGGCCGACAATGTACGGCCATGATTTGGAAGCCTATCAGAAGCGGATTACGGCGATGGGTTGGCAAGCTTGGATTGTTGAAGGTCATAATTTACCTGCTTTAGCCCAAATCTATCAAAAAGCGTTGACTAATCCGCAAAAGCCCCAGTTTATTATTGCCCGAACCTTGAAAGGGAAAGGAGTTTCTTTACTAGAAAACCGCGAAGGCTGGCACGGGAAAGTTCTTTCTCCAACGCAATTGAAAACAGCCTTGGCGGAAATTAACTGTTCTCAACCCCGGTTGCACTTGCGCCTTTCGCGTCCGCGGCAATCTTTACCGGCCCCGCATTTTTCCTTTAATCATTCAAGTCCCAAATCTCAGCAATCTTTTTTCCCGGAAAAAGAATTAAGCACCCGTGAGGCCTTTGGCCGTGCTTTGGCTGTTTACGGGCATGATTATCCTCAGTTAGTTGTTTTGGATGCTGAAGTAAGTAATTCAACCTATACCAACTTATTTAAAAAGCAATTCCCCCAGCGTTTTTGGGAAATGTTTATTGCCGAACAGAGTATGGTCGGAGCCGCTATTGGCTTGGCCCAGCGGGGATATTTGCCCGTTGTTTCTACTTTTGCCGCTTTTTTAAGCCGCGCTTATGATCAGATTCGGATGGCTCAATATAGTCGCGCCAATATTAAAATTGTCGGCTCGCACGCGGGGGTTTCCATTGGCGCTGATGGGCCGTCGCAGATGGGGTTGGAAGATTTAGCTTTCTTCCGCACCCTGCGGCGGGGGATAGTTTTCTATCCCGCTGATGCTGTTAGCACTTTTGCCCTTCTTCGTCAGGCGCTAGATTATCGGGGCTTGGTTTATCTTCGCACCACCCGTCCTCCGACACCGCTTCTTTATCGTTGGGGGGAAAAATTTCCCTTGGGAGGAAGCAAAACATTGCGTTCTTCTTCTTACGATAAAGTTACTTTAGTTGCCGCGGGGATAACGCTTTTTGAAGCCTTAAAAGCAGCGGCAGATTTGCAGGCGCAAGGGATTGCGGTACGGGTTATTGACTGCTATTCAATTAAGCCTATTGATCGAGCGACTTTGCGTTTGGCCGCCCGGCAGACCGAGTTGATAGTTGTTGTTGAAGATCATTATCCCGAAGGAGGATTGGCCGCGGCGGTGCGAGAAGCAGTGAATGGAATTAATATCCCTGTTCTTTCTCTGGCGGTGAACAAAATTCCGCAGAGTGGGAGTGGAGAAGAGTTGTTGGATGAAATGGGCCTTTCGGCAAAAAAAATCGAGCAGAGAATAAAAAATTGGTGGAGGTAAAATATTTGTTTTTTAGTTCATTGACAAATTAAAATTTTTTATGGTATATATCCTATAGTTTTCTTTATTAAGAATGCTAAGAAGGGTAGGCGTTATTCCTAAAGGGAAATCTTTTTTTGATCAGATTTTACTTAATGAATCTATTATTGCAATTTTAGAAAAAGGACCATCAAATAGTAGGGTAATAACCCAAGGAGCAGAGTTGACCCCGGAAGTACAGAAGCTATGGGCCGAATTATACGCTGAAATTTTTGATCAAGAACCCTGGAATGAAGGAATCGTTATTGTGGATGATCAGGGGAACTTTTTTTATGATTCTAATGGTCATCCCCTTACCTTAGGATCTAAACAGTTAGGTTTTACTTCATTAGAAGAATTGAAACAAGCTTTAGTCGATGAACCACAAAGAATTAGAAATGTTATTATTTCACTTTTCCCCTTTTTGCAAGATCTAGATTTTTCTTTTAGCATTTATCCCCAAGAGGATAAAATAAGTGAAAACTTAAAAAATTTATTTCACTTAGGAATAAAACCAGCATTAACTTTGTGGCCACAAGATAGAGCGCAGGCTGTTTTCCTGTCAAGTATAATATCAGGTCCTAATTTGCGTGCCTTTTTAATTAGGGCTTATACTGAAGAACCTGTTTTATGTGCAGCAATAAGGGAATTTTTTTCCTCGGAAGAAAGGCTAAATCAAAATATTCTTTATTTAGACACGATAGGAATAAGTCCCAATTGTGGGGGATTGGGAAGGGTTAGGTTTATTCACGAGCACACTCGTTATCATGTTGCTAGGGCGTGTATTAATCAACCCAGGCCAGAATTGGTTATGGCATGGAGCAAAATTGGCACTTTAACTGTTCCCGGATTAAAGGCTGCTGGGATGTCTATTATCT
>JALUVT010000143.1 GCA_027020325.1 bacterium | reverse complement strand
AATGAGACCACACGCGGCGGCCAGGAATTAGAGAAATTAGCTTCTTCTTTTAGTTGTTCCTCGACCCATTGTTTCAAATTAGCTTCGCTATAACCGGTCCCGATCACCGTGTTGTCCGCTGCTGCGGCAACACTTTGGGTTAATTTTTTTTCTTTCTTTTCTTGCGCTAAATTTCCCAATTCTTTATTCGAGGAAAGATGAAAACGAACCTGAATTTGTTGCAGTCGCCGCAGGGCTTGGTAATAATTTCTTTCTTCTACCAAATTTGCCACTTCGCGCAGACGAAGAGAGAGAATTTGGCTTTCAGTTAGAGGTTCTGTTTGTTCATTACTCGGCGTCAAGGGCATAAGAGAGTATTATTTTAAGTATTTTAACCTTTTTATTCTTACCAAGCAAAATTTTCTGCAGTATTATAGTTTCGTTAACATTCAGTCCCTCCTGCTAGAATTGACTATTATTGAAGTGTATTTCATCTTTCCGAAAAGAGCTTAACCATCCAATTCTTAACTTTTGGGGGAAGCGCGGTGGAAGGTCCATTGTTAAATTAATTGCTGATACTTGTTCACTCTCAAGCAAAATTTAGCGCCAGATTTCATAATTGAGGCGTTTAATTTTGTGGCGGTTGTAGCGCCGCAGTTGCAATAAAAGTCTGCGTCCAGAAGTGGAACGAGTGTAAATGAGCCTTCCTCCGCCAACATATTCGCGCCAATTGCGGGCAAATTTACGCGCCCGTTTGCGGTTGACCGCTAATAGATCGGGAAGAGGGTGGTAGGCTACTTTTTCCTGCCGCAGAATGCGAAAAATTTTCCGCCCCAGCCACCAAAAGGGAGAATAGAAGCCAATTTTAATATTATCAATGGAACGGGAAATAAGATAGCGTTGATTGGTGACTGGAGACAGTAATTGCCGCAAACAACGGCTAAAAGTGCGGGCATCTTCTTCGGTGCCGTAGTCAAGATAGAGATCATAATAACCACTGCTATTGGCAACAACCCGAACATTATCAACCGAAAGGCTCGAACTAACCAGTTCGGTTTCACGCAGGGTTTTCAACAAGGCCTTGCCGATGTCAAGAAGAAAAGAATCCACCGGGACTTCAACAAATGCTTGGTGAATATATTGTTTAATCTTTGGACCAATTTTTGCGATCAGAATAATGAAAAAAAGCAAACTAAAGAGAAGCAAAAACCAGGACGGAGTAGCTCCCGGAGTAATTAAATTACTGCCGAAAAAAAAGTACCAGGAAGCAAGGGAAGCCAGCGCCAAGAGAATTTGATTACCCAAGGCTTTTAAGCTGTCGCGTAAAGTATAGACAGTACGGAATTTAATATCAGCGGCGTCAATTTTGGTAATCGTATATTCAAAATTAGAATAATCAGACCCTATTTTCCAAGCACGGTAGGCTTGCTCCCGCTGGCGGGCCTTTTGCAGCATCCGCAGGTTTACCAAATGAAAGCCAATCCGCTTGAAACCAATTGTCTGATATTCAAAAGCCAGTGATTCATCGATATGAAAAAGTCCTTTGACAATTTTTCCTTTGGCCCCCAATCCGTAAAAACGGCTTTGTTTGCGTTGAAAACGGAGAAAATCTTGATCGCCGCGCGCGAAATCCGGGGCAATGCAAACAATATCCCAGTTATTGGAAATTTTTTGCGGCCATTGGGGATCAAGACGCAGGGATCGCCCGCGAATCTGATTGACCGTTTGGCTTGTTGTCGCTGCGGTAAGATCAATTAATGTATTGAGGCGCAAACTATCCCAGCCCTCCCCCAGAATACCCCGCGTGCCGACAAGACATTTAATAATTCCTTTTTCAAAAAGAGCCGTCATCATCCGGACATAAGTATTGGAACCCCAGTCAGGACCGCGGCCCAAAATTTGCACAAAGCGTTCCCCTTCAACTTTACGCGTCATAACATTGAATTTGAGGCCGCTTTTTTGTTGCCATTCCTTCATTGCCCTAATAATTGCCGGTAGTTGATCGCGATCAACCAGCAGTGTTGATCCGGTTACTAAAGCTGCTTCAAGACGGGTTGTCTTTTCATCTTCAACAAGATAGCGAAAAGCGCGAATTGCACTTCCAGCCTCACGATCAAGAACTCCCTGCAGATGTCGGGCTACTGCTGCGGTTTCTTTTTCAAAATCAGTAATTACCACTGCGCGGAGGCGGGGGCCCAAAGAATCCATCTCGGTTCGTAAAATTTTGACCAGGGCGCGGTCTTTGGCTTCAGAAAGATGGAGCACTAAATCTGTTGGGGAACGATATTGTCGCAATCCTCGTTCGGTTAACAAAAAACCAAAAGCCCGCAAGACAGCTTTAATTTCCTTTAATTCACGATGATCCTCAGACCGGGGACTTAATTTGAGGTAATTGAGGCTGTAATCAGTGAGCAAATAGACCCAATCGCGGAGAGTTAAGTCTTCGTCAGTTTCCTCGAGGTCAATAATATCTCCCGGCAACTCTTTTTTTAGGATTTGTTTGATATATTTCATTCCCGCGACTGCTAAAAAAGGATGCTGGTTAAAAAAACGCGTCCATTCTTGCCGCCCTTTTTCTTTTTCTTCGCGGATTAAGATTCGTTTTTGGACCCATTCTTGAAAAGAAGGTTTTTCCCCTAACTGCTTGATAAGTTGTTGAAATTGCTTTTGATAATTGCGTAAAAATTCTCTTTCGCGTGCAGTAGGACGACAAAAGAAAACTAGATCCTGATAAGGAGCAAGGTTGCCTTCTTTAACCACCGCCGGGGTTGGAATTTCAAAATCAATACTGCCAATTAAAGAGAGATAAGTTTGCAATTCGCGGCGGGCGGCGGAGAGAGGCGGGGTCGCAGTTAAGCCAATTAAAATTGGGTCGCCAATCTCGCGGGCCAATTCTTTGATCACCAAGGCCCAATAGTCGAGTAAATGGTGAACTTCATCGAGAACAATAATCCTAATCCCCGCCTTTACTAAATAGTCAATTAGTTTTTGCGCATTGGGGTGGAGAAATTGCCGTGCTTCAAAATCGGGATTGCGCCAAAGTTCGTTTTTTAGTTTTTTGTAATAACGGCGTAATTCGCGTTGATAAGCACGGGGATTGTTTTGTCGTAAAAGCCGGATTCGTTCTTCTGCTTCTTCTTTGCTTCCCGCTATCCCCTGATCCTGTAAGAGCTGGATCCATTTTTTTTCTGCTGCTTCCTGCAAAAAAGGGAGATTTTTCCCGGGAACAGAAATAAGCTGGTAAGTAAAAACATTAATTGCGGCCAGTTTTCGCGGATTTAATGAAACAATTTCCTCCAATTTGAGATTTTTTTCCGGGGGGAGAAACATCTTGACCCGTTCCCGCCACTGCAATTGAATTGTTGAAGTAGGAGCAAAAACAACCGCCGGTTGCGCAAAACGACGGATTAATTCCAGCCCAATAATTGTTTTTCCCGAGCCCGGCGGAGCAACGAGATGAAATTTCCTTTCCTCTGGTGGAGCGGCGGCAATCTGGCGCAGGATCATTTGCTGGTATTTGCGGAAGGGATATTGAAATTTTAATTCTGTTAATAATGAATTAAGCGCCATTTATTTCTTTTATTCTTAATTCCATATTATATTATCTTTTTCGCTCTTAGCGTAACACGACAGTAAAGGGGACTATTTTAGAAAATTTTGAGCAATTACGGAGAAAAATATTAAAAAGCAACAAGTTTCCTTTTCGTTATTTTGATTTTGGGTAGAGAGAAAAAAAGCTAAAATATTTATTTTCATTTTTTAGGGTATTTTTTTCTTGACTATTAAATATAGTTTTGGTATCCTTGCGGCTAAATAGGCAAATTTAAAATATTTTGATCGCTAGTGAAGGTATAAAATTATTTTAAATGATTATTAAGTTTGCTTTTTTTATTTGACCCGATATTGATTTAAAGATGAAAAAGGTTGTTATTCTAACTTTTGTTTATGAACAGTCAGGGGGAACGAGAACGGTAATTGAGGGGTTAGCAAAATATCACACCCAAAAAGGAGAAAAAGTAAAAATAGTTGTTGTGGTCTCGCCTACTTTTCGAGATTATCCTTTTTCACCTTTAAATAAAATTTGCTACCTTAATACCGAAAAAGATTTTGCTCTCTACCAAACTTATTTTCGTTGGCAAAAAATTATTGATCAAGAACAACCAGACCGAGTTATTGTAGTCCTAGGACACCCTTTTTGCGCGCACCTCGCCTCTATCCTTCCTTTATCGATACGTAAAAAAACAATTCTCTATTTTTTAGATCCCTGGTTTACTTTAGGAAAACTTAAGGATGAATTAAGAGCTCCAGTAGCAGATTTTATTGAAAAAAGGAATAAAATTTTAGGCCGTCTTTTTGATAATCGTTCGCATGTCAGTAAAATTTTTCAACTTACTCAACCTTTAGACAAGATTACCGCCGTTGAAATTTACGAAAAAGAATGGTTCCGTGCTTTTAAGGGGATTATGGTTTGTACTAAAGATGTTGGTCAATTATTCCGCCAAATCACTTCTTCCAGAACCAAAATAGTTGTTAACCCCCTTTATTATGAACCACAGGTTAAAAATCCTGATTATTATTGGGAAAAACCATCAACAATTGAATTAATTTTCACGGGCCGGGTTACTTCTTCATGGAAGGGTTTTGGTTTAGTTTTAAAAGCCTTACAGAAAATTAAAGATTTTAAGTTGTATTTATATACTTGGGATAAAAATGAAGTCCAAATAGCCCGTGAACTTTTTCGTGTTTATAAACTGCCTTTAGATCAGTTAATTACTAAGAGCGAGGCCAAAACTGAAGATTTTTTAGTAAAAAGTGCACAGGTTACCGCTGTTCTTATCCCCTCTTTAGGCGAAGGTTTTTCTTTTACAATGCTGGAATGCTTATCAATGGGCGCGATAGTTATTGTTGGCCCTTTTTATGGAGGACCGAAAGAAGTAATTAAACATTTAGAAAATGGAATTCGTTTTCGTCCCGGAGATGCTGATGATTTAGCGGAAAAGATAATTTTAGCTCATCAATTGGAAGGGGGGAAACTTCAAGAGATCAGAAAAGCCGCTTTATCGACAGTAAAACGCTACACTTACCAATCCTATTTACAGCGTTACGAAAAAGGGTTTAAAGATTAAAAGCCTAATTCTCGTAAAATTTTTTCAACTAACTTAAAAAAATAGTCTAATTTTTTATTAGACCAAGAAGCGATCCAAGCTTGGGTTAAAATTTGGGGGATCATAAAAACGAGGATAGATTTAAAGGAAAAACCTTCCAAATTTAATTTCTTGATTAGGCTAATTTTTTGTCCGCTTAATAATAAGTAATCAGCTAAAAAATCAGCCAAATCTTTTTCTGCGGGTCCGATAAAACTATACTCCCAGTCAACTAGATAATACTTATCTTTATTTTGAATAATATTTCTTAAGGTTAAATCTCCATGGCAAAGTCTGAATGGTCCCCGAGGAAAAAGGTAGTCGGGTAATAAAGATAAACGGTAAAGGAGATCAAAGAGTTCTTTAATTGCGTTTTTTTCTTTTATTAATAGTCGTTTTATTAGACGAAAAGTAGCTTTTAGAAAAAGTTGACGGGGATTGGTTAAATTAGGAGTGAGCCAGCTGTGGGACCATTTTCCTACCGGGCCTATTGTTTCCTTGGTAGGGAGAG
>JALUVT010000142.1 GCA_027020325.1 bacterium | reverse complement strand
TTACAATTACTGGGTATATTTGTTAAGTATTAGTATACAAAATTAAGACTAAAACCATCTCCTTTCATAGGTTTGTATTTTCCAAACATCTATCCTCTCTGGAGGCAATTTTTTTAAAAGGGCCGAGTTAACTTAATTGCTGATACTTTTTCATCAATCAACAAACGGTTGGCGGCGCCGGTCCCAAAAGTGGCCTCGACGACAAAGCAACTCTTCAGCCTGAGATGAATCTTTCATTAGAGATTCAACTATGATTTCCAAAAAAATGGTATTCTGTGATCCTTTTACCAGAATCAATTCCCGACCCCTGATTTGCGGACGAAGAAAATCCTGACTTAAGCGCCGCCGGATAAAAATAACGCTTCATTTCCGGCCCGACTAAAATGATTTCCTCCACCACTTTGATGGCTCGACGAGCCAATTGCTGATGTTCTCGAGCGCTTTGTTGTCCCAGTTCGCGCATATCGCCTAAAATAGCCACTTTCTTGCGCCCTGTTTTGCGACCCAAGTGATCCAGCAACTCCAGCATTGTCGCCATTGCCGCCGGTGAAGCATTATAAGAAGAATCAATTATTAAAGCGCCTTTAAGGCCTTTAATTAGAGTTGATCGTCCTGGCGGCAAGCGAAACTCTCTTGTGATATTGGCGAGCGCCTTTTTCAGGGGAATCTTTTGTGAGGCAGCCACTGCTAAAGCAAAACCAAAAGTGTGGCCATAAACTCGAGGCAAAACAAAACCAGGGAGCTCAAGCAAATATTTTTCTCCTTGCCAACGATAGCTCAGCTTGGTCGCCTGAACGGAAACTGACCAACGAATAATTTGCAGATCTGCCTCTTTTTTCCAACCAACAACAAAAATTTGGGCCCGCGTCCGTTTTTTTTTGCTGCTCAACCAAGGGATCATCGCCGTTCAAAATTGCCCACCCATCTTGAGGCAAAGAAGCAATCAGGCGCCCCTTTTCTTGGGCAATCGCCCTTAAAGGATCTTTATAGCCCGCGGCCTCGAATTGTTGACTATGAACACTAGTAACACTGGTAAAGACAGCAATTTGGGGGCGGATGATTTTTAATAAATAACCCATGTTTTTCGGCTCTGTTGGTTCATCCACGCCCATTTCAACCACATAAATATCGTAGTCCTGCCAATTGGTTAATAATTTCAGGGGGGCCCCAAGGGCTACTCGCAGCCAATCCTTGAAAGAATAATCTTTCATTGATAGGCCCAAAATATTCAAGGGAATACCACTTTCGGAATTAGCTTTTTGGGAATACTTAACCTGAAATTGACTTTTGAGCCCGGCTACCAAAGCATGCATCGTCGAAGTTTTTCCCGCTGAGCCGGTAACGCCGATAATAATAATTGATTTTTGGCCTCGAAGACGGCGCCAGAGATTAATTTTAATCAATTGTAATTGAGCCAAAATTCGAAAATAATCAAGCACTAATCTTGCCAGTAAATGGCGCGCCGTTTGCCTCATTAATTTGATTCTAGTATACTGGCCAAATTTTTGAAATCCAAAATTTGTGCAACGCCCCCTGCCGGAGGCAGGTACCAAAGTAAACCCTGCTTCCCTTTCTTAATCCTTTTCTCAATAATGGAAATGGTTATGCATAGAGAAGATCGCTCTTTGTTCATTAAGATTTTGAAAAAGTATCAGCAATTAAGTTAATATCGGTCCTTAAAAAGATCACCTCCAAGCGCATTTTATAAAGAAAATCGAGGAATGGATATGATTAAGCTTTTTGGGGAAAGATGAAGTATGCCCCGCTAATGGCCAATTCTAACGGCAGGGATTGAATGTTAACGAAAGTATAATACTATAAGTGTTATAATAAAAACAGTAATGAATAATAATAAATCCTCTAGACAAAAGAAAATAGCTATCTGTTCAGACATTCATGACAACTTTCACAACCTTATTATTTTTCTTAAAACAATAGAGAAAGAAGGGATCAATAGAATCATTTGTCTAGGAGATTATATTAATCCGGGGATCATGGCCATATTCGCCAGAAGTAAAATTCCCGGCCTTGGAATCATCGGTAATAACGATGGGGATTTACCATCATTAATTCACCATGCTTCTTTGAATAATTCTAATTTTCAGCTAATTCCCAGGCTTTGGGCCGAGATTTCGCTAGAGGGAAAAAGAATTTTTCTCAGTCACTATCCAGACTTAGGCGAAATTGCTCTTAAAAGCGCAGAATTCGACGCGGTATTTGTTGGACACAGTCACCTTAAAGAAATATGTAAAGAAAAGCAAGGTCTCCTGGTTAATCCAGGTGAAATTAGTGCCCATAAAACAGGAAGAGCGTCATTTGCTATTTACAACCCTCAAAAAAATACTGCCCGAATATACCTACTAAAGGGAAGCTTAACCGTTACCACTCCCGAAGCCAAAAATTTCCTAGGTCAGTAAAATAAAGGTTATTACTTTATTACTGTACTACAAAAACAATAATCGCCACCCAGAGAATAATGCAATTATTATAAACAGAATTCGAATTGAATAGTAAACAGAAAAGTTTGCTAATGAGCTAATATCCTGGATTAATCTGCTAATTCTCATGTAGATGTAATATAATCTCCCTAAGATGAAAATCGTTATCTGTGGTTCAATGAAATTTGCCCAGCAAATGTGGCAAATTGCCAACGAGTTAAAAAAATTAGGCCATAGCGTCATTTTGCCGGAAGGAGTAGAGGAATATATTAAAGGCGAACTTAATTTTATCCCAGGCACTCTTTCAGGAGGTGAAGGAGCGAAACGAAAGAAAGAACATGATCTTATCAAAAAGCATTACCAAGAAATCCAAGAAAGTGATGCTATTTTAGTAGTCAATTACCATAAGCCAAAAATTAAAAATTATATTGGCGCTAACACTTTTTTGGAAATGGGCTTTGCTCATGTATTGGGTAAAAAAATCTTTCTCCTCAATTCCTTGCCCCAATTTGATTTCTATTTAGAAGAAATTTTGGCGATGGAACCAATTGTTATCAATGGCAATTTGAACCAAATCAAATGATTTCAGTCTTGGATTCAATTAAGCCGGTTGTCAAAAACTCTCAAAACGTGTTTATTAATTCTGCGGGAATTAGAGAATTTACAAAAATGTAAAGGAAAATGAGCTCAAATACTCAGGGGTCTTGCTAAACTATCGTAATGATTGGGACCTTAACAATCTGATTAGAATTATTTTTCTTTTCAACACTCTCAATTTCTGCTTTTGGGCGCCGAAGAATCAAAGAAACTGGACAATACAAGTTGGAAAGGAAAATTTTGATGGCTCAATGGCTCTCTTTGTTGCTCTGGGGCTGGCAGTTAAAAAAGAACCGAATTTATTGAAAGGAAAAACTTTAGCTCAAGTGTCATATCAAAAAGTAGTTGAAATTCTCAAAGGAAAACGCCCAATTCCTCTTTTAAGAGAACGGTGGGAATGTTTAAAAGAGTTAGGAGAAATTTTAGAAAATAAGTTTGCCGGAGATTTCTTAAATGTATTTTTCGCCGCTAAAAATGATGCCCTGAGGCTTACCCAACTTCTAGTTGATAATTTCCCTAACTTCAACGATGTCTCCCTTGGGAGGGGTAAAAAAATCGCTTTTTATACAAGAGATTGAAATTCGAACCAACACCATTGGGGCAGTAGAGTTAATTAAAAAAGCTCTCCTCCCAAAGTACCCTTTTGTTCCCGCACCTCGCATTGATAGTTTGCCTTGGAATAAGAGCCAGGAGAAAAAAGAGGGCATTAAACCCTATCATCGAACCTTAACAATTGCTTATTGATTTACTGACTCTTTCCAAAAAGCAGCTGTCCGAACGCCACTTTTACTGCGGAAGTTAAAAGCTCCCGTCGGGAAACCGCATTTCTGGTCAAAATAGAGTGGGGATCTGTTCCTTCCCCGCCATACTTTTGGGCAATTAACGAACCAACGGTAGTTGTTTCAAAACCTAATTGTTTGGCTTTATCCACCAATGCCTTTGGCATTTCAACAAAACCAGTAAAACTTAATTGTTGTTTTCCCTTTACATCTTCTACGAGAACCGCTCCAACATCAAACCACTTCTCTTCCTCTTTTGTTTGAATGAAAATAATCCCATTCTCAATTGCCACCAAATATTCATAAGGCTTCCCCTCTTTTTTAATTTCTCTTTTTAGACTGTCAAGCCTATTTTTTGCTCCCTTTATTATCTCTCTCCATCCTACTGGTTGCTCGTTAACCCCAGAAGGTACCTTCACGCCTTCCACTTCTACCCCTTTCTCTCCCAATACTTCTGTTGCAGCCCTCTTCACTGCTGATAGTTTATGTTTACTGGTGCTAGCAACGAAAATCTTTATTTTCATCTTACTAATCTCTTGTTAATCCATTTTAACATTAATCATTTTTGGGGCGAAAATTTTGTTCTTTCGCTCTATTCGACCTGTGAAAAAGTATCAGCAATTAAGTTAACATAAGTCTTTGAAAAAAAATCACCTTCAACCGCAGTTTCCAAGGAAATTAAGAAACGGATATGATTGAGCTCTGTTCGGGAAAATGAAGTATACCTCGATAATGGTCAATTCAAATCTAGCGGCAGGGATTGAATGTTAACGAAACTATGATGATCCTGTCCAAAAATAGCGATGACAAATGGAGTTGATGATATACTTAACAAGGTGCGGATAATCAAACTTCTTCTCCTTAAAATTAAAACCCTATTTCAAGAAAGAACCCTTTTATTTTCTCCCCAAAAAACTTTTTTTGTTTTTCCCCAACCGAGTTATATTGATCAACTGGCGGGAATGCAAAGGGATAAAGCGGAAAAGTTTTATGGCAAGATTACAGATTTAACAGCCATGAAAAAATTTGGCGCTAAAAATTTAGATAAATTTAGTTTTTGGGCCTGGAGGGGTTGCGGTATTACTTGTTTATTAATGATTCTCAAAAGTCTGAAGCGAGTTAATAAAAAAATGACAATCATGGACTTAATCAACCAGGCACTGAAAATAGATGGCTATATTTTTAAAAACGACTTAGGTTGGCGTCATCAAGCTTTAGTGCAACTGGCACAAAAATATCGACTTAAGGCAAAAATAATTAGTCTAGCAACTATTTACGATCTGGCTAAAGCAATCAAGGAAAATAAATATGTTATTGCTTCCTTAATTAGCCCTAGCGGCGGACACCTTTGCCTCTTTTTTGGCTTCAAAACTGACAAAAAGGGGGGAATTCGATCCTTTTTTTATCATGACCCTAGTAGTTGGGCAAAACCCGGGGCCAACCTTTCAATTAAGTCAGAAGAAATGGTTAAAATTTTTCAAAATAAAGCATTGGCGATATGGGAATAGAATTTAATAATCCGCGATGGATTATTGCCAACAAAGCGAAGAGAGAATTGATTTGGTGGAAAAATGAAGTAATTCCTAAAAAAAGGGTAGCAATGGCTCTTAAAAAAGGTATTTTTGTCCCGGCGCCTACTGTTGGAGAAAGTTATCGTCTAATATTTACTTTAAGATCAGAAGAAGAACCACGCATAGCTCGACCAGAAACACTATGGGTTATAAACGAGGCCGGCCGACGATGGAGAAATGGAATTGGGCAAACCTACAATAATGAGGGTTTTAATCCGAACTTATTTTTCCTTTCTGTATTTTCGTTATACCGAGACGAACAACTTCAGAGGCAACTACAAGGAGAAACTGTGAACGCCGTGGATATTAGCGCTCATCAAGCTGGAGCAGCAGCCGATATCGATCCCAATGGATTTTATTATTTTTCTTCGGGAAGGTTTTTTCCA
>JALUVT010000141.1 GCA_027020325.1 bacterium | reverse complement strand
CTGATGGAACAGGGGAAATTGTAAAAGAGTTAGCGCGGCAATATCCGCAAATTCAATTATTAGTAAACCAAGGTAAACAAGGGTTGGGGCGGGCTTACCTAAAAGCATTCTTTTTTTTACAAAAAAAGAAAGATTTGGAATATGTTTTAACAATGGATGCTGATTTTTCTCACCAGCCTCAATATATCCCCTTATTATTAAATACTTTGCAGAAATTTGATTATGTTGTAGGGTCGCGTCATATTCCGGGAGCGATCCTTGATTACCCTTGGCCGCGGCGTTTCTTGAGCATCATTGGGGTAAATGTAGCTCGTTATTGGTTAGGACTTCAAGTTCATGATTGCACTTCAGCTTTTCGTGCTTTTAATAAAGATGTTCTTCGTTTTTTAACTCAGGTTTCATTTTCAAATTTTGTTGACGGCTACATTTTCCAGATCGAGATGAATTATTTTATCCAAAAACAAGGCTTTCGGATTGGAGAAATCCCAATTATTTTTCATGATCGCCGCTGGGGCCAGAGTAAGCTTTCTTTTTCGCGAGAAATTTTGAAAGGAATATTTTCTTTGATTCGGTTGAAATTAAAGAATTGGGGTTCTTTTTAGTACAATATAAAAAAATTCTATGTTCGTGTTAATTGCGGGAGGAATAGTCTTAGTTTTATTCAACCTTTATCTCATTTTTCCCTGGTTTCAAGGCGATTATAGTCAATACTTAAATTCAATTGCGATTTCTTATATCACAATGGCTCGTTTCCTTAAACAATGGAGCGTCTGGTCAATTAAATTTCCTTTTTGGCAAGGCTGGAACCCGTTATGGTATTTAGGTTACCCCCTTTTTTTACTTTATACACCCCTGTTGCCTTTCTTAGAATTTATAATTAACCTTGGTTTAGGTCTTCCACTGACGCGGATTTACCAATTTTTAACTGGGATCGCCTTTGCTTTTGTTCCTCTGGCTTTAGTAATCTTTATCTGGTCTTTAACAGGGAAAAAATTGATTGCAGGGATAGGGGGAGTATTATTCACCCTTCTGCCTTCACTAAACTATTTTTTTATTCCCGAAGTAGCGCAAGTTGCTCAAGGGTTAGGAAAAAACCCCTGGCGTTTGATTATTCTTAGCCTTTATGGTGAGGGCCCCCATACCTTAGGACAAATTTTTTTACTTTTTGCCGGAGCAATTTATTACCAAGCCTTAGTAAAAAAAGAGCGTTATTGGTTATACCTTAGCAGTATTTTTATCGCTTTAACAGCTTTAACCAATGCTATTGCCTTGGAGGCTTTAGCCTTATTACTATTTGTTATTACTTTGGTTTTCCTTATTTATCGTCCCACAAAAATTTTTCTCTTTAAACGCATTCTCCTAATAGCTCTGTTAAGCTATGGACTGATTGCTTTTTGGTATCACCCCGATTTTTTATTTAACTTTTTTCGCGAAGGAAGTGGAGTGGGGGGAAATTATCTTGCTCTTTTTCCTTGGGGGGCGGTTTTATTAATTATCTTAGCCTCCATGTGGTTTTATTTTTTAAGCTTTGTCCATAATATTGCTTTTTCGATTGTTGTAACTTGGTTTCTTTTGAATTTTTTAATTGTTACAGCCCATTATTTTCGCCGTATTGATTATCTCCCCCAAGCGCTGCGTTTAATGGTGGAAGTGGATCTTTCTTTTGCTGCTTTAGCGGCAATTGTTTTAAGTCTTTTCTGGCATTATTTAGAAGAGAAAGCATCTACTATTGCCGCGCGGTTAGGAAAAATAGGATTGATAATTTTACTTTTAGGTTTTTCTCTTTATGGGCTTAAAAATTTAGGATTCTTTGTAAGACCTTATTTCCACCCCGTGACTTGGCAGATTACATTAACGCAATCCCGCACCAAATTACAGCAAAGTCGTGAGGCAGAAATAGCTTTATGGCTAAAGAAGCGGGTGAAAGAAGACGAGCGAGTTTTTTTAAGTGGAAATTATGCTTTTTGGTTTAATTTTTTTACTGCTCAACCTCAGGTTCGGGGTGCTTTGGATCAAGCGATTGTCCATCCTTGGATTAGGCACGCTGCTTATCAAATTACCGCGGGAGATGATGGTTTTATTTCCTTAATTTGGGCTAAGATTATGAATGTTAGGTATATTGTTGTTCCTACAGTTGCTTCGGCTGAGCCCTTCAAAGACTTCCGTTATCCCGATAAATTTGAGCCCTTTCTGCCTAAAGTTTATCAGAAAAAAGGAGATTGGATTTATAAAGTGCCGTTAAAAAACCCGGGATTAGCTCAGGTAGTTGATTTAGAGGCAATAAAATTATTGTCTCCTCCTCGTAATGCAATTGATAAGGTAGCCTTAGAAAAATATTTATCTTGGCTTGAAGCGGGAAGGGGAGTAGAATGGCAACAAATTGCTCCGAATCGCTACCGCTTAAAAGGAAAATTAAAAGATAATAAAGAAGGGATTTTAATACAACAGTCTTATTTTCCTGGCTGGCGACTTGAATCTAACTCCGTGGAAATTGTAAAGAAAGGCCTAATAACGATGGACCCTTTAGGCTTTATTTTGATTCGCGGTCTTAGTAAAGGAGAGTTTGAATTTGATCTTGTTTATACAGGGTCACGAAGCCAGAAGTTAGGATTAGTAATTTCTTTTCTGGCTATTTTATTTCTCGTTCAACAAGGTTTAGTTTATTTTAGAATAAGACTTAGAAGAGAAAAACAAAATGAAGCCAGTTAAAAAAATTATTTTCTTTCGTGTTCTTAAAATTTTTAGTTTAATTAGCGGTTGTTTCTTCTTGTTAGTTCTTTGGGCGGGGATCATTCGTCTTTATTTTTATCTTGAACCACAACGAGGAATAGATTTTTATTTAACAGCGACTAATGTAAAAGCTCTTTTAGATAATTTTACCCTTCCTTTTAATTTCTGGTGGTATCAATGGTACGGAGGGAGACCTTGGGATATAGTTTACCCCTTGCTGCATTTTTACCTTAGCTATCCTTGGGCCAAAATTTGGGGGATAATTACGGGAGTTAAGATTTATATTAGTGGTAGTTTGACGCTATTTGTTGTTTTTTGCTACCTTTTGTTTAATCGCTTAGTAAAAAATTTTGCTTTAGCCTTTTTCTTGGCTGGATTAAGTATTTTTTCTGTTGCTTTATATTTAAGTTTATTTTGGGGAGGCAATTTACCTTATACCGCGACACTATTTTTTTATCCTCTTTCTTTATATCTTACTTTGCTTTTTCTTGAAACAAAAAGTAAAAATTTTCTTTATCTCAGCGCCTTAATTAGCGGTTTAGCTTTATTGGGACACCCTCAAGTGGTTGTAGCTTGGATTTTGCCGATTAATAGCCTTTTTCTCTTTTTTCCATCGGTTTTTAGTAAAAACCACGCAGCTGCTTTAGAAGATTTTTCGTTAAAAAGAAAGTTTTTGACGCTTTTGCAATATTGGAGTGGTACAGCCTTAGTTGGTTTTCGACAATTGGCCTTTGTTGGGTTGGGAGGAATTATAAATCTCTTGATGGGGATATTAAAAGGGCGTTTGGTTGGAGTTACTGCTGAAGTAACTGTTAATAGTGAAACTGAGGTCGCCCAGCAAATTTTAGCTCAACGGAATTGGCTTTTTAAGATTCAAGAAGTAACGCACACTATTCCTCGTTGGATTAATCCTTATTTTGCCCCTTTATTGTTAATTGCTTTGTTTATTTTTATTTTAACTTTTTATTTTAGCCGGAAACGAAATTTTGAATTTCCTTGGAAAGAAAATTTTCTATTACTTTTAAGTCTAACTTTTTATGGTTTTCTTTTTGCTTTGCTTTTTTTTATGGGATTAAATCCTTTTGCCGGCGGGTGGATTCGTATTTATTGGGGTTTTGCAATTTTAAGCAGTTTATTGATTGGTTTGTTAATCCGTCCCCTAATTTTGATTTGGGATGATTTTTCCTATTTAGATAGTAAAAAATTTTTATTAGAGATTTTATTATCTTTGTTTTTATTATTTTTTGCTTTTTCTTGGTTTGCTCAACAAGGGAAGGATAATTTTTTGGCCCATATTATCACTCGTAGTCATGGTTTTCCCGATCAACCAGAAGTTTTACATGAACATGCTCAAGAAAGCAGTGCTTATCCTACTGTTTTAAATTTAACTCCTAAAATTTGGCAGAAAAGTATTTTTAAGCCCCTTGTTCCGCGATGGTTAGATGCTGATCGTCTAGATTATCGTTTATACGATATGGATGCCACGGTAAATATTTGGTGGAATGCTTATTTTAAGATGCCTCTTGTGCGAGGTTATTTAGATAGTCCTGGAGGGCCTAATTATGATGGTTGGCAATACTGGATGAATGTTGTTTTGAATAAAGACGAGATTGTGAAACGGTTAAAGGTTGATCCGTCAATTGCCCGAGAACAAACCCTCTTTTTTATTGATTGGCACGCGATGAAATATTTAGAAGGGAAAGGTGGTGTTTGGGGGAGAGATTTTGGGGTGCCTTTTTCTCAATTTTTATTAAGTTCTGAGGTAATCAAGCGCAGTGAAGAGGTAAAGTTATGGCGTCCACTAAGGGATATTTATATTGACTTGCCGGGATATTGGGAAACACTAAAATTTTATGAAATAAAAGAAAATTTAGTTTCTCCGATTTACCAAGCCAGCAATGCCCCTGCTTTTTTAATTGTGGGGGATAGGGAAGCACAAAATATTTTTATGCGTCTGGCTGGTAGTTTAAATTTGAATAGTCAGAAAGCAATTATTGTTCAGGGTTCTGAAAATTTGAGTGATTATTCTCTTGCAGAGTTGAAGAGGTTTAAGGCGTTATTTCTTTATCGCTATCGCTCCCCAAAAGTTGATTGGACAAAATTAGAGAAATATATTGAGGAGGGGGGCTTTGTTTTTCTTGATACCGGAGACGAGCGTCCCGAGGCGGAGAGTGATAATTTACCTCCCCTTTTTCCTATTGTTAGTAATCAACGTGCTCCCTTAGGGCGCGATTGGCGTCTCGAGAAAGGGAAAGGATTAAAAGATTTAAAAATCGACCTTAATTTATTTACAGTACCCATTTTTAATGGAGAGCCTTGGAGCTTTTCTTATTCTTCTGTACCAAGAAATGGCGCCGAAATTTGGTTAAAAAATTATGGCCAAACCATTCTCGCAGGGCAAAAAATAGGACAAGGCTATGTTCTTTGGTCGGGAATGAATTTTCCCTATCATTCTTTGCGAGAATATAATTTACAAGAATTACAATTATGGCGTTATATCTTCAGCAAAGCTGGTTTATTGGGAAATAAAGATTCGATTATTGTTGAAACAAAGTTTCAACGCCCTTCTCCGCAAAAAGCAATCATTAATTCGGGACAAGCCCCAGGTGTTCTTTTTAAAGAAGCTAATTATTCGGGTTGGCAAGCCGTAGTAACTAACGGTGCTCAGAGAGCAAAAGTAAAGATATTTTCCGCTGGACCAATGGAGCCAGGTTATATGTATGTTTTTATTCCCGAACAATTGCGCAGTGCCCAAACAAAAGTTATTTTTACTTTCTCCGGGTCAATGAAAATTAAATTTTATTATTTAGTCAATTTACTGGGCGTTTTACTCCTCCTTGATTTAATTGGCGGCAAAAGAGGGCTGCATTTATTATCTTTTTTGGCTCGCCCCCTAAGCAATTATTTTAAGGAGTGGTGGGAAAAAGATGAAGATTATTAAAGAGCTTTACTTGGGTAAAGTTAGATTTTAGCCACTTAATAATTTATTAACTTATTCTTCAACTGGAAACTCCCAACATACTCAACTCGATAAAATAGTAATCTTTCTCTTCTTAAC
>JALUVT010000140.1 GCA_027020325.1 bacterium | reverse complement strand
ACATAATCACGAAATTCAGCGAGAGAGAAAAGTTTTTGTCGGGCATTATCGCGCCAACGAACATTGACAGTTTCTTCTTTTGCTTCTTGAGCTCCGACAATCAGTAAATAAGGGATTTTTTCTTCCTGTCCTTGGCGAATTTTGGCGTTGAGGGTTTCATTGCGATCGTCGAGCGCGGTTCGGATTTGAGACTGGCGGAGGAATTGTTGTACTTTTTCCGCGTAGTCATTAAAATTTTGCGATACCGGAAGAATTTTAACTTGGACTGGAGTGAGCCAGACCGGAAAAGCCCCGCGGTAATGTTCAATTAAAAAGGCGATTGTTCGTTCCAAGCAACCGATTGAAGAACGGTGAATTACAACCGGTTGTTCTTTTTGCCCTTTTTCATTAATGTAGGTTAGATTGAAGCGCTGGGGAAGACAAAAGTCATATTGGACCGTAAAGGCCGTATCTTCTTTGCCGTTGGCATTGCGCATTTGAATATCAATTTTGGGTCCATAAAATGCTGCTTCTCCGCGGGCTTTATTAAATGGTAATTCCAGCTCTTCCAGTACTGCGGTTAAAATTTTTTCACTTTCCGCCCATTGCTCGGGAGCGGGATAATATTTTTCACTGTTTTCGGGATCACTCAGGGAGAGACGGAACCAGTAATCGCGTCCCATTTTTAATCCCAAAGTCTGGGTCATAAAATTGATTAAGTCCAGAACACCTTTAATTTCTTCTGAAGCCTGCTGACGGCGGCAAAAGATATGGGAATCAGCCAAACAGAAGCTGCGGACGCGGATCAAACCGGTCAATTCCCCTGATTTTTCGTAGCGGAAGAGCTGGGCTAGTTCGGCTAAACGCAGAGGTAATTCGCGGTAGCTGCGAATTTGATCCATGTAAAGGACAAAATGGTGAGGACAGGTCATGGGGCGGAGGATAATTTCATCTTCATCATATTGCATTGGCGGATACATACTTTCTTTGTAGTAGGGATAATGTCCGGAAGTACGGTAGAGATCAGTTTTGGCCAGGACCGGGGTCCGAACATGAAGATAACCGCGTTTAGTTTCTTCTTCGCGGACAAAATTTTCCAATTCTTGATAAATTATTGCTCCGCGGGGCGTCCACAGGGGCAGGCCCTTGCCGACAAGGGGAGAAAAAGTAAAAAGGTTCAGTTTTTTACCCAAGCGACGGTGATCACGATTTTTACTTTCTTCACGCTGCTGGAGGTAGGCTTCAAGTTCCGCCGGGTCAAAGAAAGCCGTGCCGTAGATACGCGTTAGCATTTTGTTTTTTTCTTCACCCCGCCAATAGGCGCCGGCAACAGAAAGAAGTTTGAAGGCCTTGATTTCGCCGGTGGAGCTAAGGTGCGGTCCTTGGCAAAGATCAACAAATTCTTCCCCGGTCCAGTAGAGAGTAACTTCACTTCCCTCTTGGGCAATTTCATCGAGCAGTTCCTGTTTATAGGGGTTGTCGGCGAATAATTGCCGCGCTCGTTTTAGTGAAACTTTTTCTTGGCGCAGGGGAAGGTTTTGTTGAATAATTTTTTTCATTTCTGCTTCCAGTTGAGGAAAATCTTCTTCAGAAATTTTATATTCACCCGCATCAAAGTCGCAGTAAAAACCGTCTTCAATTGCCGGTCCTAGAGCCATTTTTATCCCGGGGAAAAGGCGTTGAAGGGCCTGAGTGAGAACATGTTCGGTGGTGTGGCGCAGAGCCTGTAATTTTTCTTTTTCTGCTGGGTCTTGCTCCCCTTTCTTTTGAGCCATTGTTAACCTGTTTATAATCCGCAAAATGCGTTTTGTCAATTAGTAACAGTACTGTTAACACCGATAGTGCGGGAATATATTGAGGGATAGATCAATGATGGCCGATTAATCACCAAAAAGAGGTTCATAAAAAGTGGGAGTTTGAATTAACCTCAGAGATCGAGTGGATGTTTGGGGTTTTGTGAACATTCATCAGAAGAATGTATTATCATGTTACTGTGGACAAATTACCTGAGCTAGTCTGTGAATTTTATTATAGATTTTCCCATCCAGGAATGTTCGGAAATCCTCGCTATTATTTAGAAAAGACCCTTAGGCTTGTACCAACTCGTTAAGATTACTCAGAAAACTATGTCCGGGACACCGCACATTTTATTCTTGCGAGATGTTGGTGGGTGGATTATAATTGAATTGAGTAAATAAATTTATGGTAAAAAGAAAGGCTTCTTCAGCAATTACACCTGAAAGATCAGAGTTATTAAAATTAAGGAGGATAGCAGGAAAAATAGAGAGGGAGGTTTTTGAGAGGTATCGAAACGACTGGGGAAAAATTATGCAAGAATTAATGCAAGTTATCTTTGAGACGGAGAAGGAAAGAGGAGGCAAAGTACAACAACTTGAAATATCATTTAAAAGGGACCAACCAGAGATAACATCATTGGAAGGGGATAAGGATGATAAGGATAAAGAAACAGGACTTGTAATGTCATCTTTCTCTAATTTATATCATAGCACAGGTATTAATATTCTATTTGAAAGAAGAGGGGGTTCTGAAAGAGATGAAGAAGGGATAAATTCTGTAAGAGAGCTGGTTGCTCGAATAGATGGACCAGGAATGACGGTATATGTTTTCAACCCCATCGGAGAAAAAAGCTTAAGAGTTTATTACTCTGAAAACCAGAATTTATTGGGGTTCGAGTTGGTGGAAGAAGATGGGTTGGAAAGAATAAGTGGTGTTTTGTATTTGCCTGATGGAAGGGAGAGGGCAATAGTAAATATTGACGCACCTCGGTACAAGGGAAGTGATGTGAAGCGATTACTTGATTCTTTTGATCAACAGTTAAGAGCATATAGGCGTTTATGGACATAGCCAGAGAAGGAGGAAAAACTAGCTTTTAACAATTTATAAAAATTTTTTATGTTAAGCTCCCCGAAAATAAAAGCTCCATAAACTCTAGAGGTTCCGCAGATGGAAACAATAAACGGCGAAATAAGAAGGGATCTTTTTAAAAGATATTATACTAGCTGGCGAAAAATTATTATGCACTTCTTTCAGCGAAAAGACGAAGTTTCAGATGGTGTCCCTGTTTATGTAGTGAAAAATGTTGCTGACACTCAGATCGTTGAAGCGCGGCTTTCTGATGGCCCAGGGAGGTTAAGAGCCATTGCTTCTCATTCTCGATTAGATGGGGAAACAGAAGTTCTTATCCTTAATCCGGGAGATAATGAGCAAATAATGATTTATTATTATTACAATGATGATAATAGCCTTAATCTTAATAAATTTAGTTTTACATGGGAACAGGACGGTGGAGGAGTAATTAAAGGTGTTTTATTATTATCTAACGGTAAGGCAAGGGTAGAAATTGACCTTCCTCCGGAAAGGAGCGGACTGTCGGTAGAAGAGGTACTTGAAGATTTAGATCAACGATTAACAGGTTATCATCCTCAACTTGCTACTAAAAAAGATTACGATTCTCATTTGAGACAGCAAGTGGCTCAGGGTCAGGTGGACCCTGAGGCTGTATTAAAAAGTCTAGGTTTTTAATATCACTTCTATAGTTAATACTTGAAGTTGCCTTTTTTGAGTTATCAAAAACCAATCTCTTATCTTAAAAAATGTAATTAATTTAAGCGTAGGTCAATTGGTGGAGTAGCAAAAAGAAGAAAAATTTTTATTCTTGTATAAAACATTCGAATATTGTTATACTTATTTAAACTAGAGGTTTGCTAATATTATTTTAAAAATGAAAGGCATACCCTTTCGTAGAAGGAATCCCAGTCCAGAAGATACATCTCCGGCATCTCCCGAACAGAATGAACAAAATAATTTAGAGCAATTAAGAGGAGCGTTAAATAAAGAGATAGATGCATTAAGTAAGTTATTAGGGGCAACTGCCGATGAGCTTTATAGGGGCGAGCCTATTCCTTTTGATTTATCTTTAGCCGAGAGAGTAAAAAAAGAACTTTTTACCGATAGGGGTGTTGATATAGAAAAGTTTTTAAAAAGAGCCAAGCTGCCTGATTCAACTTATCTTGCTTGTAGTTTGCCGTTAGTTGTTACATTTTTGCAAATGATTTCACGATCTCTAGAAAGATTAGAAAGAAAAGCGAATTCTCCAGAACAAAAAGCGGGACAAAAGGTAGAACAAAGACAGGAACAAAAAGATGATGGACCTTGCATAGTAGTTGCCCCTAGTTACCGACGCTGTGGGAAAAGTACGGCATTGATCATAATGGAGGCTTTGGTCGAGGAAGGGGTTTTAGTTTTTAGGAATAAAAGGGACGAAGAGCTTGGAGTTGAAGTGCATTATCTTGATGCTCAAAGTTCAGTTGTTAGTACTTCTATAGAGAAAGGGAATCTAGAAGAAGAAGTTCTATTAGGGAGGGAACGGAGAATAATTGAGTATATTGAACGACTTTTGCAAGATGAGAAGTTCATTGGTTTAGAATCTGAGGCGTGGAAGCAGCGTTATGCTCCTGTAAAAGCGTTTTTATCTGTATATGGAATAAAGTTTGCTGATTTCGCTGAATTGTCTCCAGCGGCTCGGAGATCACAATTAGAGGAGAAACGAGATTTATTTAAAAAAAAGCTAGAAAAAAGACGGCAAAGGATGGAAGACGCTGCTGTTCATGTTTTCTTAATTGATGAATTTCCATCTTGGAGCCGAAAGGGAAGATTAGAAAAAAATATTGAGTGCATTGCTGAAAAATATCCCAATTCAGTTTTTTTGCTGGTTAGTGGTCATAGCCCAGAGCCCGAGATGAATCAAACTGTCTTTGGACTAATTGCCCAAACAATACAAACTTTTGGTGAAACTAATGTTACGATTACACCTTTTTGGCCTGATGCTTGGGGTCCTACACGAGTTCATCTTGATACCACAACAACTTTAAGAGATCGTTTCAATATTTTTCCCTCTCTAAAAAGAGAGGAACAAGAAGCTGAAAAAAGAGAAGGAGATTTTGATGAACGCTTAAAAGAAGCAGAAGAGATACTAAGTATTTTTGTCTATTTAGCTGCTTTAGGGAATCCTTATGTTTGCCATGAGTGGGTAACTAAGCTGGCAGAAAAACTAAGCTTTTTTGAAGAAAAGATAAGAAGCGAATTGTTGATTATTCTTGGAGATGCACTTGTAAATCCGGCTCTAATGGTTCCTGTTTCTACTAAAAATACTCCTTTAGGCCCTGTGTTTATTAAGATACAAGAAATATTAAATAATCCTCCATTACAATATCAAGAATTTGATATTATAAGAGAGTATCATAATTATGAAGAAAGTCTTACTAGATTATTGTCCGAGCTAGAAAATACTTTTAACTTACTTTTTGAACAAGCTTTCTTTTCAAACGTTCCTCAGGTTGTTCTTGATTTCAAAGAAAGGCGTAGGACTTCCCTTTTGCTAAAGTTAGTGGCAGGAAGATTAAGAGTTGGGGATAATTTTGCTGATTTAGTAGAGGCTCTTTCAGTTGATAATTTCTGTGCGGGGAGTATACCCCCTCGTAGAGAATTAGTTGAGTTGGGTATTCCTGAAGAATTAGTGATTTTACCCAAGGAGGTATATTGGCTTTAAATTTATAATTTTTGTAGAATCCTTCGGTAATTTAAAGCTTGATTGACCTTATTGAGTAATAAATAATATTAATGCGGTATAACTGTAATGAGATGCTTAGTATAACTATCGGTGAATAAAAAATAACCATAGACGAAACAGCTTTAAGATTTATACTTAAACTTGTTGAAGCTTTAAGTAATTCTTTTAGAAAAAATGGTCAAATTTACTAAAACTAATCAAATAGATGCTCTTGAAAGAACAGGGTATGT
>JALUVT010000139.1 GCA_027020325.1 bacterium | reverse complement strand
TAAAAGTAACCAACAAGGACATCAAAAAATTCAGCGTCCTTGATTAAGACCTTAAACCGCTCCAGGAGGGTTTGTCCCTTCTCATTCGTGATAAATGTTAAATCGGAATAATTAGCCACAGCTGATCATTAAATCACCAAATAAAACACCGAACAACACAATCCAAATCCTAACCTTCAGTATGGGCTAAAAGTTGCTCCTAATATCCTTTGGTGCCGAGGGTCGGAGTCGAACCGACATCACCAGTTTTTCAGACTGGCGCCGTGACCACCTTGGCTACCTCGGCCGGTAACAGCTAGAATTATAGCATTTTTAGGGCCTGTTGATAACTACGAATGCCTTTTATAAAGATCCCACGCGGTAATCAGTCCTAAAATATCACCCGAAACTTCACCTTTGCGAGTTAAAAAAATAACTCCCAAATGTTTCCCCTGATCAATGTAGCGCGCAAAAAGATGATAGGCTTGTTCGGCAGGAGCACTCGCCGCCAAAAAGACGAAGCCGTGTTCGGCATCATCGAGCTGAATGAAATCCTCAATCTCTTCAATTTTAACCGTCCGGTTCAATTTTTCTGCCGCTACTAATTTTAATAAAATGTGTTTGGAAAAGAGACCCAAAAATTTCTTGCCTTCAATAATCGGAACATAACTAAAATCAAAACGATCCATTGCCTGAACAATATCCCAAACCCGCGTCTGCAATGAAGCGGCATAAATTTTTGCTCGCGGTGTTGCTAAGTCCAGTGCTTTATCACAAAAAGCCAAAATTAACTTATTCAAGTCCATCAAAGCTTCTGCACTCACCGCCAGGTAGGTCGGATTATGGGCCAAAATATTACGCAGCTGACGAAGGTTATGCAGATCATCGGCAGTTAAATTTAATTCTTCAAGCCGCCGCCGGAAGCGAGAATGCGTTAAAGCCTTGTCCAAGCGTTGCGAAGTGCTTTCTCCGCGAAAATTTTCTGCTAAATAGGCTTCAAAACGGCTGAAAAGGTTGAGAAAATTATTATTTTGTGCTCTTACCCTCGGCAAAGACATTTATTCTATTCTAAAAAATTTTTTTTCTTTGGGAAAGCGGGAAGGAAAAATAGGAAAACCAAAATAAACCTTTACCGGAGCAAGAAAAAAAGAAAAAGAAAATCTGCCCAAAAAATTTTTGCCTATTCCCAACGGAAAAACTGCCGCGCCAGAATAAAACCAACTAAAGACCAAATTAACAACGCCCCCAAATTAGCGCGAAAATCAGGCCACTGCACTCCTTGAATCAAAGTTTGCCGCAAGCCTTCGGCCAAAAAAGTTAAGGGTAGGTAATCAGTTACTCGTTGCAACCAGAGCGGGAAGCCCTCACGGGGGAAAAAAACTCCGGAAAGAAACATCATCGGCATTTGCACCATCTGGGCAATGGCCATCGCCATGTTGAGACTGCGCGCCATCCCCGAAACCGCAAATCCCAAACTTAAAAAGGTTAAACTGCCCAAGATCACAAAAAGAACCACTCCCAGATAATGAGCTTGCAGGTGCAGATCAAAAAGCACCTTCCCCAATATAATTAATAAAGCGGCTTGAAGAATTAAAAGCAACAGACGCGTTCCCAACAGCGAAGCTAAAAACAAAGAGGGTTTAATTGGGGTTAAACGGAGCCGCTTGAGAATATCCTGTTCGCGAAAACGCACCAAGGTCATCGCCACTCCGATAATTCCCAACTGCATAATCATCATTCCCACCAACCCCGGGGTAATAAAGTCTAAATAACTAAGATTACGGCTATCAACTGATTTTTGCTCGAGGGTAAAAAATGGTTTTTGTCCCGTTAATTGAAGGTTTAATTGAGAAAAAACTTGCTCGACCAGCATCAAGCCCGGATCAGTTTTCTCCATATTCGCCGGGTCATACCAAACTTCAATCTTCACCGAAGGTAAGGAGACTGTTTTCTTTCCTGCAGGTTGAGAGGGGGTCGGAGGAGCTGAATTCGTAGGGGAGCGATGACTGGGAAGCAAAGCTGTTTTTTCATTAGACGGGGCCAAGCTCGGATTATTTTGCGGTAATTGCGCGGGTAAATCAGAAGGTAGAACCAACAGCAAATCAATGCCTCCCTCCTGAAGGTCTTTTTTGAGCTTGGAAAAAGAACCTTTCTTTAATTCAACAATACTGATCTCTTCTAAGCTTTTTTCAATTTTCTGGCTCAAATCATTGGCCACAGGATCAACCCAGCCGATTTTAATTTTTCCTAAACGCTCAAAATCAATAAGGCCAAAAATGGTCAAAATCAAAAGAGGAATAACCAAACTCCAAAACCAAGTCTGGCGATCACGGATAAACATCTTCAAAGTTGTGTAAAACAAAATTAAAAATGACTTGATTTTCATTTCTTAATCGCGTAGATATTTACCTGTTAAATCCAAAAAAACATCTTCTAAATTAGCTTGTAATTGCTGGGCCGACTTCTTAAAACCTTGCGCTAATAAATCTTCAATTAATTTTCGCGGTGGAGCCAAGCGCAAAATTTGGCCTTCATCCATAATCGCCACACGCTGGCAAAGAAGTTCGGCTTCATCCATATAATGTGTTGTCAGAACAATGGTTTTCCCCCGCTGGTGTAGCTGGCGAATAATTTCCCACAAATGCCGCCGCGCCTGAGGATCCAGCCCCGCGGTTGGTTCATCCAAAAAAATAATCTCTGGATCATGAATTAGAGCCGCGGCCAAAGAAAACCGCTGTTTTTGTCCCCCCGAAAGCTGGCGCACCATTGCTTGAGCTTTATCTTCCAAGCCCACTAAGGCCAATGTTTCTTCAACAGCCAAAGCCTGAGGATAAAAACTGGCAAAAAGGGTTAATAATTCTTTTAAGTTGAGATAATCAAAAAAGGAAGTACTCTGTAACTGCACGCCAATCAAAGTTTTAATTTTTTGCGGTTCGCGCTGGACATCAATTCCTTTAATCCAAATCTTACCTTCATCGGGCCGCCGTAATGTTTCGATCATCTCCAAAGTTGTGGTCTTCCCCGCGCCATTAGGTCCAAGAATGCCAAAGATTTCTCCTTTCTTAACCGCAAAGCTAATTCCCGCAACTGCTATCAAACCATTATAGGTTTTACGCAAATTTTCAACTTTAATAATTGCCTCTGCGCTCACAATTAAAGTTTATCCCGCCCGTCAAGCAACCTCTAATGCTGTTAATTTCATGTTAAGATTAAATAATAATTCAAACTTATGTTGCCCTTGCGTGACCATAATCCTTCCGGCCGCACCCCTTGGTTAACCTATTTATTAATTGGCTTCAATTCCCTAATTTTTATTATCATGCTTTTTCTCCCCGCCCCGCAGTTGGATCAGTTTATCTTTCACTGGGCTCTCATTCCCCGTCAAATTACCCAAGGCCAAGCTCTTTTTACTTTAATCTCTTCAATGTTTTTGCATGCCAGCTTGGGACATTTAATTGGAAATATGCTTTTTTTAAATATTTTTGGCGATAACCTTGAAGATTACCTCGGACGGGGCAAATTTATCCTCTTTTATCTTTTAACTGGAATCGCCGGCAGTGTTTTACAAATCGCTCTTAATCCCCAAAGCCCAATCCCTCTTCTCGGTGCTTCCGGTGCTATCGCCGGATTAATGGGCGGATATCTTGTTCTTTTTCCTTATCATCGTATTGACCTTTTAGTTTTTTGGGGTTTCTACGCCCAAGAAATTTCTGTTCCTGCCTTTACAATGCTTTTTTATTGGTTTTTGGCCCAGCTCTTAGGAGGAGTAGGATCTTTAGGAGTAAAAGGAGGGGGGATAGCCTATGGGGCTCACCTCGGAGGCTTTCTCAGCGGGGTCATTTTAATCCAGCTTTATCGCCGCCTACGAGCTTTAACTTCCGCGCATTAAAGAAAAAAATGGGCTTAATTGTTATCTGCGGACCAACGGGAAGCGGGAAAACTGCCCTCGCTCTTCAACTGGCAAAAAAATTAAACGGAGCTATTATTTCTGCAGATTCAAGACAAATCTATCGCGAAGCAGATATTGGCACCAATAAAGCCCCACCTAAAGAAAGCAAGGTCGAGAAAGGAGATGGTTATTGGCTTCAAGAAGGAATTAAAATTTATCTCTATAATCTTTGTTCCCCGGCGGAAAATTTTTCCGTGGCTCAATTTACTGCCGCTGCAGCCCAAGCTTATAAAGAAATTATCCGCGAAGGGAAACTACCGTTCCTTGTCGGGGGGACAGGATTTTATCTTCAAGCATTCTTGGGAGAAGTAGGTTTTGCTAATCTCGCTCCCGATTGGGAACAACGGAAAAGATTAAAATCACAACCCATTATCGAATTACAAAAAAAACTAGCTCAATATGATCCTGTTTTTGTTCAGCGTCTTAATCGCAGTGACCGCAACAACCCGCAGCGTCTCTTGCGTTACCTTGAATTAGCTCGTGCCTATGGCCGAGTTGAAAAAGGATTTTCTTTTTTTCGCCCTCCGTGGAAAAAAGAAAAAATTATCAAAATTGGCCTTACTGCCCCGCGTTCCTTTCTTTACCAACGCGCTGATCAATGGACGGCAACAATTATTAAGAGCGGCTTATTAGAGGAAACGCAATTGTTGTGGGAAAAATACGGCGACAAAATTCCCTTACTCCAAGGCCTAATTTACCGACCCGCCCAGGAATTTCTTAAAGGACAAATTTCTCAATTGGAGATGGAAGAAAAAATTAAATACCAGCTTCATAGTTATATTCGTCGCCAACTCTATTGGTTCCAGCGCGATCCAGAAATCAATTGGTTCAATATTGCTCAAACGCATTGGGCTGAAGAATTTAAGAACTGGACCGCGATTTTACCCCTGATTCTTTAACCCGTGCCAAAAGATCTTCCAATTTTTCCGCTTCATTCAAAGAAAAATCACCCACAGCAGTCCGAATAATCCGCGAGATATAACCGCCCACCCCTAACTTTTCTCCCAAATCATGCGCCAGAGAACGAACATAGGTCCCATAAGAACAAGTCATTTCCAGTTCCGCCCGCGGCAAATTTTCTTCACTCCAAGGGTAAAAACGCAACAATTCTAGCCGTTGAATCCGCACTGTTTTTATTGGCAACTCTACTTGATCCAATTTCCCCTTTCGCGCTAATTCGTACAAACGTTTCCCTTTTACCTTAACCGCAGAAAAGGGCGGAACTTTTTGTTTAATCAATCCTTGAAAAGGCACTAACGCTTCTTTAACCCGATTAAAATCCAAAGATTTCAATGCCTCTTCCCCGGCCTGAGCAACAATCCGTCCCTCAGCATCATAAGTATCTCGCTCTTGACCGAAAGTAATTTCAAAAAAATATTTTTTCGGCAGACGCATAAAATGTGACTGTTGCTTGGTTGCCGCACCAATCAAGATAATCAAAATCCCTTCGGCCAAAGGGTCCAAAGTACCGGCGTGACCCACCTTTTTCCCGGGGAACAAAGGCCGTAATTTTTCTACGACCTGATGGGAGGTCAATCCCGAAGGTTTATTGATAATTAAAAAATCATCTCCTTTTTCCATCACCACCTATTCTAACAAAAAAACTAATTTATTCGGTATAATTAGATTATGCCTGTTAAAGCTGAAACTAAATTAAAAGAAATTCTAATCCGTCCTGAAGCAGCGCAAATCTTACAGGAATACGGGGTTCCCTGTCTCAACTGCCCCCTCGGGGAAGGAGAAATTCCCTATCTGACCCTCGGGCAAGTCGCTGAATTCTACGGTCTTGACCTCGAAGGCCTCCTTCAAGACTTAAATCAGTTAGAGTCAGGAGAAAATAAGAAATTAATTATTTATTGTGATGGCGGCGCCCGCGGCAACCCCGGTCCCGCGGCTTTAGGAGTGGCTATCTATCGCCCTTGCGGAGAATTAATCCGCGAAATAAGTAAATTTTTAGGCGAAAAGACCAACAACCAAGCAGAATACCTCGCTTTGATTGAAGCCTTAAAACAAGCCCGAGAATTGGGAGGAAAAGATCTGCAAATAATTCTCGATTCCCAACTTGTTGTTCGGCAGTTAAAAGGAGAATATCGCATCCGTAATCATCAACTGCAGCAACTGGCGCAAAAAGTAAAAGAGTTAGAACAAAATTTTACTAAAGTCACCTTTGAACACCGTCCGCGCGAAGAAAACCGTCACGCCGATACTCTCGTAAATCAAGCTTTGAATATGATAAAATAGGATAAATGGAACTGCGAGAATTTTTAGCTCCTCTGCGTAAATATGGAGCCCTGATTATTTTTTTATTCTTCCTCAGCGGCGGAATAATCTACTTGCTCAGCCAAAAAATACCTCTTCAATACCAGGCTTCAGTAACTGTTTATGTCCAGCGATTGCCTGAGAAAAAAAGCGGAGATTATTACACCTATGAAGGATTTTACGCCCAAAAAGCAGCCCAAGAATATACGGATACTGTTTTAGGTTTTCTCAAAAGTCCCGATATCATCCGCCGCGCGGCGATTATTGTCTGGGAAAAAGTCGACGAAAAAGAGGAAAAAAAACTGCAGCGGGCTGTTCAGGCCACCAAAACAGCACCGCAATTAATTCATTTGAGTGTTACCTGGAAAGATGAAGAAAGTGCACGAAATTTAGTCAGCGCCCTGGCCCAAGCAGTTAAAGAACGGGCGCAGGTTCTAAATCAAGCCGGAGACGAAGCAATGCAAATTGATCTTTTAACCAACGACCCCCTTGTTCAAACCAAGCGTCCGCATAAAATCTTAAACAGCATTGTCGGAGGAGGAATCGTCGTTCTTTTGGCAACAATGGCTCTGTGGAGCTATGAATATTTAAAAGGAACATTAAAGGAAGCCTAAACCAAACCACTGCCCATGCCTGATTCAACTTGGGAGAACCTCAATTACTCGAGTGCACGAATCCTCATTGCCGGGGTCGCCAATTTTCTGGGCTACCATCTCGCCGAAGCTCTTCTTGTTTCTGAAGCCGAGGTCGTCGGAGTAGACAGTTTAATCTCCGGTTCTGAAGAACTGGTGCGCAAACTGTATCGTTATCCTAAATTTAGTTTTTTCCGCGCTGATATTAATCAATCTCTGCCTGCAGCTATTTATCAAAATCCAATTTCCCACATCGTCCATCTGGCTAATATTGAGGTCTGTGCGCCCCACGGAACATTAGCCCTCAACGAACTTCTGACCAATTCCTTTGGAGTCAAAAATCTTCTCGATTTTAGCCTTGATCAAAAAGCAGTTTTTGTTTTTTCTTCCTCAATTGACATTTATCAAGGCCTGGCTTCAACCAGCAGTTTAACCCATTATTACGACGGAGATTTAACTCAGGGACAATTAACTTACACCGAAGCCAAGCGTTACGCCGAAAGTCTCTGCCAAGAATATGCACAAATTTATAATGCTGACATCCGTATCGCTCGTCTTTCTGAAGTTTACGGCCCTTTGATGCGGCCGGACCGTAATACTTTTTTTACTCAGCTTCTATTAAAGGCAATGACGGGACAAGATTTAATGATCCCCGCAGTCGTAGGGAATAAATATTACTTAACCTTTATCAGTGATGTTGTCTATGGTTTAACGAAACTAATTTTTGCGCCGGCGGAAAAAGCTCGCCACGGTATTTTTTATTTTGTTAACCCCGAACCCCTAACTTTAGCCCAAATTGCGCAAACAATTGCCAATGTTAGCGCGGCTTTTCCCCAATTTACAACTCGCAAATTACAAGTTTTTGTTAATCCTCAGCAGGGAAAACAACCTCCTTTCCGCACTCCCCATATCAATCTCAAACGCAGCCGCGATGACCTCAACTGGCAAGCCCGCGTTAACCTCGAGGAAGGACTTCGTAAAACATTGGACTACTTTAGCCAGCACCGTCCCCGTCTATTAAATCAAGATCATCCCGCTCCTGCTGCGGCTGCTGTTTCTCCTTCCCCGCCTCCAGCGCAAAGTCCTACAACAGAAGAACGCGCTTACCGCCAAATGCAAGCGCAACGCGATAAATTAGAAAAACGCCTCGCTTCGCCCGAACTTCCTCCCGCTCCTTCACGAGAACAACTGCCTCCAGCTTCTTTGGGCTCGCGACTGGAACAAACCTGGCAAAACATCAAAAAAACCGCTAGCGCGGAGGAAAAAGGGTGGCTCTCTCTCAAACACCAAGAAGAACAAGAAAGAGACTCTTCTAATGAAACTGATCTCAGTGAAATTAAGGGGCTGGAAGAAAAAGCTCCGCTTAAAATTTTTTCTCCCTGGCGTCTAGGATTGATTCTTTTTTTGCTCTTGATTATTTCTTATTTTTTCTTCTGGCCTTTGGGACGAACCCTAATCCACTCTTATCAAACTTTCCAGAGTATTCGCTTCCTGCAACAGGCCCGAGCTCAAGGGCAGTGGGAGCAAGCCGCGGAAAAAATTACCGTCCTCCCCCAGCAATTAACCGCACTGCAACAAGATTGGGCCTACTGGCAAAAATTTTGCTATCTTGTTCAGCCTGATCAACGCTGCTTAGCTATTAACCAAAGCCTTAACGGGCTAACCTTTGCCAGCGAAGGAGCAGTTTACGGCCTCCAAGCCTTAAAGGAAGGAGCTGAAATTTTGCGCTTAATTCAAAGTGCTTCTCCGGTTTGGGGAGGAGACGAAACTTTAAACATCGAACCGCAGTTGCGTCCGCGCTTGAAACGACTGCAAAGCAATCTTGCCGTGGCCGAACAACGTCTTAGTTTGGCCGATTTTCAACTGCAACAAATTGACTGGTCTGTTTGGCCCGGACGCTGGTCGGGAAAATTTTTACAAACACGAGAGAAATTAAAAAATCTCCAGCAATCTTTGGCCCAACTTCAGCCTCTCCTGGAAAAACTTCCCTTATTATTAGGAATACCGCAAAAAGAAGAATATTTAATTTTACTACAAAACAGCGCTGAACTACGCGCCAGTGGCGGCTTTATTGGCAGCTATGCCACTCTTGTTTTTGATCACGGCAAATTGACCCAACTCAAAGTTGATGACATCTATAACCCCGACGGGCTACTACAAGATAAAGAGGTTCCCCCAGCTCCCTACCCTCTCAGCCAAAGTTTACAAGTCGACAAATTGGGCCTGCGCGATGCGAATTGGTGGCCTCATTTTCCTACTAGTGCCGAAAAAATTATCGATCTTTATCAAAAAGCAACCGGAGAAAAGGTTGATAATGTCATTGCTTTCAACCTCTGGACAATACAAGAACTTTTGGCTCGTTTGGGCCCAATTAACCTTCCTGAATACCAAGAAACAATTGACGCCAGCAACCTTTTTGCCCGGGCGGAATTCCACAGTGAGGTCGGATTCAAACCCGGCTCAGAGCAAAAAAAACGCTTTCTGACCCTTTTGGTCCAAGAACTGATTACTCGTTTACTAAATGCTCCTCAGGATTCATTAGCCGCTGCCTTAAGTGTCTTCAGCCAGGATCTGCAACAAGGACAATTATTCCTCTATTCACGCAATGAAGAACTGCAACAACTTTGGCAACAACTAAACGGCGCCGGGGTCTGGCCTCGCTTGGCGGCCAACGAAGACTTTATTGCCGTTATCGACAGCAATGTCGGCGGCAACAAAGCCAATTTTTGGATTAAACGGCAGACAAATTATCGTCTCGACATTGACCGCGACGGCAACTTGACCGGTGTTTTAACTATAAAGTGGCAGCATCAGGGAACTTCAGGAACCTGGCCCGGTGGTGATTACCTCAACTTTCTTCGTGTTTATCTACCTCTTTATGCCACCTTCAAGGAAGCTCAAGGTTTTAACGGCGAAGTGGAACGCTATGTTGAATTTGAACGCAAAGTTTTTGCCGGCTGGGTGAAAGTGCCGGTAAATTCCGAAAAAGAAATAACCCTTACCTATCAGCTACCGCAGGAGATTGGTTTTGGGTTAATCGGCAGTGGAGAAGAAGAAAAATATCAAAATCAGTACCAGCTTTGGGTAATACCGCAGGCGGGAATTAAAGCCGAGCCCTTCCGTCTTGTCGTCAACCTTCCCGCCTTCCTTCAAGCAGAAAAAATTAGCCAGGGGGAAATCGACCACAATCAAAATTTGGTCCTTTGGAATACTGTTCTTCAAGGACCCCGGCATTGGTCTCTCCAAGTAAAACGACAATAATGCCAATCCTAAAAACAAAAACTTGGCGCGGCCACAAATGGATTTTTCCTCTTTTCCTCCCCGATGCCACCCGCGGCGTTGTCCGAAGCGTGGATATGCAAGACTTGAAAAAAATAGGGCTTGAAGCCTTGATGCTCAATTCTTTCCATTTAGCGCAAAATCCGGGGCGCGAATTGATAAAAAATCAAGGGGGGATTAAAAACTTTATTGCCTGGGATGGTGGAATTAGCACTGATTCCGGTGGATTTCAAGTACTTTCACTACTTAAACAAAAAAATATTCAGGGGAAAATCGAAGATGAGGGACTGGTCATCTATCAGGGAAACCAACGACACCGCAAATGGATTTTTAGCCCCGAAGACTCAATCCGCACGCAATGGGAATTAGGCAGCGACCTTTTAATTTGTCTTGATGATTTTACACCTCCTGAAGCTGATGAAAAAAAAGCTCAAGAAACAGTTCGCCGAACCGTTCTTTGGGCGCAGCGTAGTTATAATGAATTTCAACGCTTAATCGAGGAAAACCAAACTCCACCCGCACAACGCCCCCTTTTAATTGCGGTAATTCAGGGAGGCTTCTTTTTCAAACTTCGTCGTCAATGCGCCGAACAACTGCAAGAACTAAACTTTGACGGGTTTGGTTTTGGTGGTTGGCCTGTTCTTGACGGTAAATTTGCAACGGAATTAAGTGATTTCAATGCCCAACTGACTCCGGATGATAAACTGCGTTTTGCTCTCGGAATTGGAAAACCGCAAGACATTGTTCAAGGCTGGGAGCAGGGTTATCACCTTTTTGACTGCGTCCTTCCCACTCGCGATGCCCGTCACCAGCGTCTCTATCTCTGGCGTGAAAACCCCGCCGAAATTACTTTAGCCCAACTAAAAGAAGGCTCATTTTATGAATATCTCTATCTGAAACGCCGCCGCTACCAAGAGGAAAAACCAATTAGTTCCTACTGCTCCTGCCACACCTGCAACCATTACAGCCGCGCTTTTCTCCAACATCTTTTTCGGATCAACGAGACGCTCGCCTACCGTTTGGCAACAATCCACAATCTCAGCTTTTATCAGCAACTAATTGACCGCCTTCGCGAATTACAGACCTCGGTCTCGCAAAAAGCGGCCTTGTAATCAAATCCGGTTGCAAAACTCGCTGCCGCAACCAATCAATAAAAGAAAAAGGACGATAGAAAGGTGAAAGAGGAAGGTCCCAAGAGCCGATCCATTCCTGCCGCACTCCGCCAAACCCCTTCTTAAACAAACTGTGTCCATACCAACTATGGCGCGGATCATCACTGGGACTTATTCCCCATAAATCATAATCAGCAACTCCTTCCTGCTTGAGAAAACGGATAATTTCCCACTGTAAAAGGTAGGGGGCAAAAAACTTTTTATTTTCGCTGGTAAGACGAGACCCTCCCCAAAGATAAGCCGCATACTTCCCACTACGCAGAATTATTGCTGCGGCAATTACTTCTGCCCCCGGGGGAAGACGAGAAACACGCGCCTGAGGTAAATCAGCTTGACGCTGTAGAGGATTGGGCGGACGAAAGGCTAAAAAAACTTCCGCTCCCCCGCGAGGCGCCATCAATTGTTGCAAACGACGAAACTGACTCCAAGGACGCGGGGAAAAACCTTTGCGCGAAACATGAAGATAGAGATCATAAAAAAGAGGCCAGTATTTTTCCGGCCGCCCCTTTGTGGTCTTTACCACTTCCACTCCCTCCCGCGCCGCACGGCGAATACTGTAACGGGTATCTTTATCCATCCGCTGCAATATTTGCTTTAAGGGAGGCCGAAGGTCGAGAACAGTTGTATAACGGGGCTGAATACTTTTAAAATAGGGTCTTAAAGGGAAAATCTCTTCTCCTGCATTTTGTCCCCACCAAGGAAAATCTTTTTTTGTGGCACGGGGTTCTAAACGACAAAACAAAGTCCGCCCCCCACCAAACTCTTTTTTTATTCGCGTCAAAAGAATATCAAGGCTCCGGGCGGCCAAAACTTGATTACGGAACGGTAACAAAGGACCATGCGGCGAATAGAGCAATTGCCATCCACCTTTAAGACGACGCTTAAAAAGCAAAGCTAGAGCAATTAACTTTTGTCGCTGAAAAACACCCCAGTGATAAACCTGCCAAAGAGAAGATTGTTTGACTTCTCCCCATTCCCAAAGTTGCAAGGGGCTCGTTAGGGGATGCCGCTGGACAAATCGGTTCCATTCTTCCCGTTGCTGCACCCGAAGCGATTTTACGATAAGCATCTAAAGAGCACCCCTTTCTTTTTATTATTTTAGCATAAAAGTTTTGTCTAAAGTCTTGTCTCAACGAAAATGGCCGTGAAATGGGGTGACAACTAAAGAAAGAAAGGCTAATTGATACAAAAAAGCACGAATCAGGGCAAAAGTTTTTCTTGTAAAAATAATTGTAAACCTTGTTCGAACAAGGTTATTTAACGATTATTTAACAATAATCCTTTGCAAAAGCCTAAAAAAAATTTTTGAATCCTTTTTAAAAGAAGAAACAAAATTGTTTCCCAAGATAACGAAACATCATTTTCCCCCACATTACAACGAAGAAACAAGGAGGGAAGTTTGCGATTATTATCTGTTTGAAGCTGGTTGTTTTTAAACTTGACAACTGTTTTACTATGTTGTACTATGTTATACAGTAATGAGGAAAACAAAAATAATTGGAGTTTCATTACCCCCACAACTCCATCAACAATTAAGGGAAATTCTTAACGAAACACAGCAAACGCAAAGTGAATTTATTCGTGCGTTGTTACAAAACTACCTTCAACAAAAACAAACTCCTGCAGCAACAAATCCGGCAAGAGAAAAAGTAAGCGAAACTGATTTAGCGCAAATATTATACGATTATTGGACCTTGCGGGGAAAGATAAAGAAAAAAACTTTAATCATTGCCTTGGGTATCATCGTCCACCAAGGGCAAGTTTTGATTGGGGCACGGAAAGAAAAAGATCCCTGGGTTGATTATTTAAGTTGGGTCTTCCCGGGCGGCCGCGTCAGGAGCTTGGAGTTTGAAAAGGAACTGCAGGAAAAAATTGTTAACGAAACCGGCTTGGAGGTAGAGGTAAAAAATTTAGTCAGTGCCCGGATTCATCCCGACAGTGGCTTTAAGCCCGTTCAGATAGTCGCTCTGTATTTTCACTGCCAGCCGCGCGGAGAAGTTCACATTCGTCCCGGGGAAGATTTAACCAAACTGCGGTGGGTAAAGCCGGCGGCTGTTTTTCAATATTTTACAACTTCGACCAACGATGAAGTAACTAGATTTTTGCTGAGTATTGAAAAAAGCTTGCCAGCGAAAGCTTAAGGCTAATTTGTTCCTCCCTGCTTTTTGGCCAGACGGTAGATGGTTAAAAATTCTTCTTTAATCCGTTGTTCATTACCCGCTTGAATCTGTTCTAAAATATGGGTTTCAAGGTGATTTTGCAGAATTAAATTTTCCAAGCTGGAAAGAGCAGCCTTAACCGCTGCTGTCTGTTGAAGAATATCAAGGCAATATTTTTCTTTTTCCACCATCTGCTGAAGGCCGCGGATTTGTCCCTCCAAGATTCGCAAACGCTGTAATGCTTTCTTTTTTAACTCTGGTTTCATTTTTAAAACTCATTAAATTTCTTTTCATTTCCCCAAAGCATAATCTGCGGTTGAGCAAGAACACGCCGAATAAAGGAATCACCCCGTTTTTTGCGAAAAGTAAATTCTTCAACTGTCATCACCGAATAATTAATTTCGCGTCCGTATTCTTCTTCTGCTTCTTGCACCAACTGCGCCAATAAACGCAAGCGCACTCGCCCCACAACTAACAAATCAACATCGCGTTCTGTTGAAATACGCCCCTCGACAAAAGGCAAAGCAAGCATGACATAACTAATTTGTCCCAAAGCCTCAATTTGTTCAATAATTTTCTGTCCCAAGCCACTGCTTTTGGCCACCAAACGCACTAATTCAGGATAGAAAATAAATTTTTTATTCAAACGGTAATAGAGACGGTTCCCTTTGGTTTTTCCTTGTAAAAAACCAATACGGGCCAGACGCTGCAATTCCCGCCGCACAGCATTAATTTCTTCTTCAATCTCACGGCAAATTTGACGGACATAAAAAACCTCGCGTCGGTTAATAAAAAGCTGAAGAATTTTCAACCGCACCCGCGAAGTAAAAAGTTCTTTAAGTTTTTTCTCTTCTTGATTCATTTTAATATTCAATAATTGAATTCGGCGGAACAAACATCAACCAAATTCTACCACGATTAAGAGTAATTTCCTCCCCTTGAGAGTTTAAAATTTTTAGTGGTTGCCGGCGTTCTTTTTTTTCCCAAGATCCTGTTATTACCTCTCCATCACGGAAAACTAAAGCCTTACCTTGGCCCAAGGTCTGGTAAACAATCCGCGCCGTCCCATCGTTTGCTGAAGAGTAAGGAGTTAAAAGAACTAAAATATTTTTTGCCCAAATAGGTTGTAAAACTTTTTTCCCTTCCTCCATTTCATAGGTTTGGGCAGGAGAAGAGGCATAAAAACGCTGGTAAATATTTTTTTCCCGCTGGTAAACCCAACGAACAGCATAAGGAGTTTCTCCCCAACCATTCCAAGAAATTTTGATTTCCTGTTTGGGCGGGCGTTGGCTTAATTCACGATCAGCCTTAAATTGCCATAAACGAAAGGAAGAACCTTGCGCCCAGCCGCGCTGCGCTGCTTTTTCCCAAAGCCGTGGGGTCGAGACATAAGCATTATGCGGGGCGCGCCGACTGTAATCCCGCCAAAAATTGCGGCCAAAACCAAGAGTTTTAATTTGGTAGCGCTGTAGATAACGCCAAGCATCAGCGGCAGGGTTACTGCTTTGAGCATAACCAATATGCATAATCAAAGCATCGGGGAGGCCGGAAAGCCAATCAAGATAATAGGTGCGCAGTGAGCGCACCGGTCCCACCAATTCTGGTTTTTCGCGCCAAAAAAATAATAAAAAGCGCGTAATTCCGCCTTCGACCAAAGCCTCATTTACCATTTCCGCGGCATTAATTCCGGCCACGGGACGGGCGGCAAAATGATTTTCTACCATTACTCCTAAAGGAAGGCGTTGTTTGATTTCTTCCCATTCCGCTGCCGTCACTTTTACTCCATCAAGGGGAGTTTCTTGATTTTTAATCGGTTCGGGTTCTTGAGAAAAAAACCAATAAAATCCTTCTCCCCACCCTAGAGAAGCAATTGCTGGAGGATTATTAAGGGAAGGATTTAGTTTTTGATATTTTATTCCTAGACTGAAAAGGACTAAACTACTGCCTAAGAGAAAAAAAAGAATTTTTTTTCTTGTAGAAAGCGAAGTAAGCGTAGCCCGGCCGAGGAAAAAAGACCCCATCTCTTAAATTCTCTTATACTGTTTTTCTTTTCCCCGAGGGGAGGATTGGTGATTGAGATTAAATTCCTGCGCCGCTTGAATCGCCTCTTCTTCCTCCTGTGATAAAGGATAAACCGTTCCCTGGCCCCCCTTAACTGGTTTGGCATAAATTCGCGTCCGCTCTCGACTGTGGAGAGAACTAATGACTAAACCATTTTTTTTCCCATCTAAAAGGGCAATAACAAAGCTTTGATCCCCCCCTGTATCTTTGAAGGGATTAAAACGCACCAGACCAATTTTTTGGATATGTGTTTTTTCGGCTTTAAGCAAGTTTTGAACCAGGCTTTCTAAATCATTTAATTTAATTTGCACTATTCCGACGCGTTCAAGATGTTCACGCAAAATTTCCCGCAATGAGCTGGCGGCAGTATCACCCAAAATTCGCCGCAACCAACGAACTTCGCGCAAAAGAAAAAAAGTTAAGCTTAATAACCAAAGAAAGAACAAAACAAATAAACCCACGATTAGAAACAGTAAATTATTGCTACCCTCTGCGGTAAAAGAAGTGAAGAAGTTGCTTAATTCAGTCAACATAACAAGAGTGAACAAATTTAGTATACGAATAAATTAAAAAGGCGTCAAATATCTTAAGGTGTTGCCCATTGCGGGAAAAGAGCATTAGTTGTAATCTGGCTTTGGCCATGCCAAACTACATCCAAAACCCAGAGAGTGATATTGGTATCGGTCAAGGGCGCACTAAGACTAAAGACAACGCGTTCACCTTGCGGCGACCAGCTAAAATTGCGCACTCGTCCCACCAACCCGCTCCAAAAAAGATCCTTGCTTCCCTTTTGCCAATCATAAAAGGCGAGATAAACTTGGTGCGAATCTTTCTTTTCAAAGATAAAGAGAATTTTTTGCCCATCGGGCGAGAATTGAGGAGGCTGGAAAATAACCAGATCCGGCGGTAAAAGATCTATGCTCCGTTTATTCCCTTGGACTAAATCAAAAAGCCAAGCTCGATTATTTTCAATATAAACTAAACGCTTGCCGTCTGGCGATAGATCTACAGGTAAGGGTTTAATTGGGGCTGTACTTAGGCTTGCGGCCACAAGCCTTTCCCGTCGCACTTTATCAAGACTAATCCGCCACAATCCTTGCCAGTCACTATCACCTTCTTGATAAATAAGCAATTCTTGATTGTTGGGAAACCAATCAGCTAAACGAAGGAGGGAAGAAGAGTTATTAAGAGGAAAATCGCGTTCAAGACTAATTTCGTGTAATAACTTGCCCGCAGTACTAAAAACTTGAATTTTATAAAGCGGAAGCGCATTCCCCACAATTTCTTGCCGATATTCCAAAGCAATCATTTTTCCATTAGGAGCCCAGTGTGGGAAACGGTAAAAAATATTCTTCCCCAAATCTGTCGGGGTAATCGCGGTCCGACTCTGATCTTTTGTCCGTAAAAGCCAAAGGTCACGACCGCTAATTACGGCTAACTGTTGAGTGGAGGGATGCCAGGCAAAATCTGTAATTAAAGCCGGGACATTAAACATTGTCTCCACTGTTTGCCCTCCCTGCAAAGTAACATCAGCTTGCGTAACTTGTTTTTCATTGGTACTGTCGGCTTGGATTTTCCACAAGTTTCCTTCCCGCAGGAAAAAAATACTTTCTTGATCAATAATTACCGTTGCCGGTGTTGGCGCGGGGGTAGGAGAAGGGGAAAGCGGTGTTACCGGAACCGTAGTCGGAGTAGGGAGGGGAGGCGGAAGAGGAGGATTCCCTCGCCGGTTTTTAACAAGGGAGAGAACAAAAAATAAAATTAACAAAGCTCCCATTCCCGCTAATAGAGCTAAATAAAGCGGGTTTTCACGAATCTGCGGCGGAAGAAAAGCTAGCAAAGATTGATTTTTATTTTCCTCGCCTCTATCTTCAGTTGGCGGAGGAGTTGTTGCTGGTGGAGAACTAGTTTTTTCCGCCGGGCCGGCGAGACGGGGAATTTTTTTCTCTTCTCCCGAGGGGCGACGAAAAAGATCATGGCCGCGGCTTAAAGGTGAAGGTAGAGGTTGTTCACCCTGATTATTATTCATTTTCTTTTCCTTTATGATTCATTTTACCCCAGACTAGTTTCTCTGCCAACTACTCCCTGTTAAGAACTAATGCTCTTAAAAGTGCAACTTCAAATTCTGCGGGACAAAAACAACCCTGCTGCAGCATTTTAATTGCTAAAAATTAGCCTTCAAGAAGACCTTAATCGCGGAGTAAGGGCTATTTTTCAGCCTTATTCACCAGCCCCATGCTTATTGCCCTAGCCCTCAAATTTTTTCTTAACCCGAACTAAAGCGAGGCTAAGCTCACCCATTTTTTTACTGCTATAGTCACCGCAAAACAAATTTACTGAATTTTTTGTATCTTGTATGCTTAGTATCAAACCTGCCCAACCTATACGATAATCCACAGAAAAATTAAATATTAAACCTAAATCCTAAAATAGAAAACTTTATTTTGCGGAAGCTATAAAGTAGCGCCGGGGGCAATTTCTCATAATAAATAAGAATTATTGTTTAAGGCACTGTTATCTATATCTAATAAACTATTATTTATTTTTTTTCTTTAATTTCTTTTAACTTTTGCCACAGTTTCTTTTCTTCACGCCCCAGACGACGCGGAATTTCAATATTAACCACGACTAATAAATCCCCTCTCCCTCCCCTTAAACGAGGATAGCCTTGGCCGCGCAATTTAACAATTGTGCCTGTTTGTACTCCGGCAGGAATTTTTATTTTTTTCTCTTTCCATCCCGTTGCACTGCGAGGTTCCACAACCGGAACCATCTTCTCCGCTCCCAAAACCGCTTCCGCAGGATGAAGTTGAAGCTGGTAGATTAAATTTTCCCCTTGGCGTTGATAAAAATCAGGCCAATCTACTTCCAATAACAAAAACAGATCTCCCGCTGCTCCGCCTCGTTCACCACGATCACCTTGACCCGCCAAACGAATTTGCTGCTGCGGCAAAACACCAGCAGGGATTTTTACTTTTACTTTTGTTTCTTTTTCGACCCGCCCCTGCCCCTGACAAACAGAACAAGGTTTACTAATTACCTCTCCCGCCCCTTGACACTGAGGACAAGTCTGCCAAGTAGCAATGCGGCCGAAAAAAGAATTTATTGTCTGTTGGATTTGGCCTCGTCCTTGACAACGGGGACAAGATTCCATTTTTGTTCCGGGAGCCGAGCCTTGTCCGCGACAAGAATCACAAAGCTGATAACGCGGATAGTGAATTTCTTTTTCTACACCCCGAACGGCTTCAGCAAAACTAAGTTTCAACTTAAAATGCCGGTCTGCTCCGGCCCGCCTAACTCCCTGCCCCCGCTGGAAAGGGGAGCGGAAACCAAAAAACTCGGCAAAAATATCAAAGGGATCGCGAAAGCCACCAAAATCCCATTCCGCTCCCGTAAAACCGCTGCCCGTAAACCCTTCACTTCCCCAGCGATCATAAGCCGCACGCTTCTCAGGATTAGATAAAACTTCATAAGCGCGATTTATTTCTTTAAATTTTTCCTCCGCATCCGGCTCCTTACTGATATCGGGGTGGTAACGGCGCGCGAGACGACGATAAGCGCGTTTAATTTCGTCTAATGAAGCGTTGCGGCTAACACCGAGGATGCGATAATAATCTTTTTCTTGCGCCACATTGATTTATCTAATCTTCTTTTTCTCCTTCTCCTTTATCTTCCTCTACTACCTCTCCTTCTACTGTCTCCGTTTCTTCTTTTTGGGCCTTGTTTTCCCCTTTTTCTTTACTCTTTTCTGTCTGACGATAGAGGTATTCTCCCAAACGGGGAAGGGTTTTTTGTAAGTCTTCAATTTTAGCCTTTAATTCTCCCAACTGCTGCGGGGTAACTTTCTCCAACAATTCCCGTAACTCCTTGCTTTTCTTTTCAATCTCTTCTTTTAATTCAGGAGGAGCTTTGTCGCCGCTTTCTTCTAATGTCTTTTCAGCGGTATAACAAAGTGTTTCCGCTTGATTGCGGGCTTCGGCTAATTCTTTCCGCTTACGATCTTCTTCGGCGTGAGCCGCGGCCTCCTTTTTCATCCGCTCAATTTCCTCTTTAGAAAGGCCGGTCGATCCGGTAATGGTAATACTTTGCTCCTTGCCTGTTGCCTTATCTTTAGCCGAAACTTTAAGAATGCCATTAGCATCTATATCAAAGGTTACTTCAATTTGCGGCACTCCCCGCGGTGCCGGAGGAATCCCAGTAAGGATAAACTTACCCAAACTTTTATTATCCGCAGCCATCGGTCGCTCCCCCTGCAAAACATGAATTTCAACTGTGGTCTGATTATCACTGGCGGTCGAAAAAATCTGGCTCTTTGAAGTCGGAATAGTTGTATTGCGTTCAATCAGCGGGGTCATCACTCCACCCAAAGTTTCAATCCCCAAAGTCAATGGTGTTACATCCAATAATAAAACCTCTTTTGATTCTCCGGTAAAAACACCGGCCTGAATCGCTGCTCCTACGGCCACAACCTCATCGGGGTTAATTCCTTTATGGGGCTCTTTACCAAAATATTTTTTGACCCGCTCCTGAATCTTCGGCATCCGCGTCTGTCCGCCGACCAAAACAACTTCATCAATATCTTCTGCTTTCAATCCCGCATCCTTTAAGGCAGCGTCACAAACTTCAAAACAGCGATCAATAAGATCTTGGCAAAGGTTCTCCAATTTGGCCCGCGTCAGCGTATAGACCAGATGCTTCGGGCCGCTTTCATCTGCGGTAATAAAGGGAAGATTAATTTCCGTCTCTTGCCGAGAGGAAAGCTCTATTTTGGCTTTTTCCGCGGCATCCCGCAAGCGCTGCAAAGCCTGACTGTCTTTTTTAAGATCAATCCCATGTTCTTTTTTAAATTCTTCAACCAAAAAATCAATAATTCGTTGGTCAAAATCGTCTCCGCCAAGGTGGGTGTCTCCATTTGTCGCCAAAACCTCAAAAACATCACGCTCATCTTCTCCTTCGGAGGTAATTTCTAAAATGGAAATATCAAAAGTTCCTCCTCCGAGGTCAAAAACAGCGATTTTTTCATTTTTCTTCTTCCCTAATCCATAAGCCAAAGTAGCCGCCGTCGGTTCATTAATAATCCGACGCACTTTTAATCCTGCAATTTCTCCGGCCTGTTTTGTTGCCTGCCGTTGCGAGTCATCGAAATAAGCAGGGACTGTAATAACAGCTTCCTCAACTTTTTCCCCTAAAAAGGCTTCGGCATCGGCTTTGATTTTTTGTAAAATCCGCGCTGATATTTCTTGCGGCGTATATGTCTTTCCCTCAACTTCAACCACGGCCATTCCCTCCGGCCCCTCGACAATTTTATAAGGCAGCCATTTCTTATCGCGTTGAACTTCGGGATCATTATAACGTCGCCCCATTAAACGCTTAATGGAAAAGATTGTCCGCTTGGGGGCGGCAATAATTTGTCGTTTGGCGACCCGCCCGACTAAATTTTTTACCGGATCAACAACCGAAGGAATTAAATTTTCTCCTTCAGCGGAATGGATGACCTTGGGCTGGCCGCCCTGCATTACCGCGACAACACTATTGGTTGTTCCTAGGTCAATTCCAACTATCTTCGCCATCGTGAAAATTAATAATTTTTATTTTTTCTTTTTCTCCGCCGGACCTACTTTAACCCGCGCCGGCTTTATTATTTTACCATGAAGTTTATAGCCTTTTGTAAGAACTTCTTTGACAATTTCCCCTTCACCATCAGCAAAAGTGGCTTCCATCGTGTAGGGATCAAAAGCTTCACCAACTTTGACTTCGACCTCCTCCACTCCATGACGCTGTAAAAGCGTTTCCAGCTGCCCTCGCACTAAAGAAAAAGCCTCATTAATCATAATTATTTCTTCAAGCAAGAGCTGGTTGGCTCTCTGTTGGAATTCTTCTTTTTCCCGCGCGGTTTGTTTTTGCAAATTATCGTAATCAGCCCAAGCTCGTTTTAATTTTTCTTCTAGTTCTGCTTTTTCTTTTCGCAAGGCGCTCAATTCTTCTTCTAGCTCAGTTACTGTTTTAGCTCCGCTTTCTTTAATTTTTGTTTCTTCTTTTTTCTTTCTCGCCATCATTAATTTTACTCAACCTACTTTTAGGAATTTGAAGAAGGGCTTTTATTTTTACAAATTTTGCCCCAGTTCATTAATCAGGTGCTGAAAATAACGCACCCGGGGAATAATTCGGGGATAATTTAAACGCAAAGGGCCCAAAACTAATAAATGTCCCTCATTCTCTCGCCGCGGTTTAATGCGGGCAAAGACTAGGCCGCAAGGTTCTAAATGAGGTAAACCTAGTTCTTCACTCAACAAAACTCCAAAATCTTGCGCTGGATCAATTTGCGCCAAAATTGCCCGCCAGACCTCACTATCTTCTAAAAGGCGCAAAATAGATTGGGTTAAGTCAATTTCATAAAATTCGGGGTGATTGAGAATATTGGCGTATCCGCCGTGGTAAAGCCGCTCGGGGTGCAAGAAACAAAGCGCTAGCTGATTGGTCTCTTGCGCCAACTCGCGGACACTTTGACGCAAAAGTTCATCCACATCTTTCCGTTTTTCCCATAATTTTTGCTTAATTGCAACTTCGTTGACCACGGGCAAAGGTTCTTCTTCCATCAAATACTTAATAAAATGCCGAAAAGCAAGTTGCGTGGGAATTCGTCCCGCTGAAAAATGAGGCTTAGCTAAAAAACCTTCTTCAGTTAAAACAACCATTTCATTACGCACTGTTGCCGGGGAAATATTTAATTTATACTTGCTAACTAAATTTTCCGAACCCACCGGTTCGGCTGTGGCAATATACTCTTTGATAATTAATTCCAACAGCTTTAACTGGCGTTCACTTAACATTTTCCTTCTTATCAGAGATAGTACCAAAAGTGCTAAAAAAAATCAACCCCCACCTGAAGTAAATTCAACAAATGAAGCTAAAATTACTAAAAGTCAAACGAACGCACTAATTTTCTTCACTTCCTTCATTCTCTTCAACTCCTACTTACTGATTTAGCCAACTCTTGAATTAAATTATATTGTTCTTCAGTTAATTCGAATATGCCTCCCTTGCCAGGAGGACTTACTTGAAAATTCTGTTTTACCCGTTCAAGACTACTTTCAGGATTAAGATTAGGCTTATCTACAACAATAAATAAAGTAGCATGTTTTCTTTCAATACTAAATCTACAATCATCAACCCCGAAAGTAATCTCAGGGTCTAAATATCCTCTAGTTTCCCTTAAAACGCTTAATATTTTCTCTGCAATTCCGCTCTGAATAATTTGATCATGAATATGTTGATCGAAACTCTCAGCTTCGCTTTTTGTTAATCGAGACCCTAATTCTCCCATTCAATATTCACCTCCCTCCTCAATTAAGATTCTTTAAAAATTCAAAATTATAAACTTCCATATTTTTAAAAATATAACATACAGTTGTGCGGTGTCCAGAATAAGTCTTGTCTAAACGAAAAAGTCAGTGTAATTTGCATAAAAAAGCGCGAACCGTTTAGAATGGTTTGGTAATGAAAATAACCATGAACGATTCGCGCCTAATTAATATTACACAACTACGGGCATTTTTGAAAGAATTAAAAATTTTTATTCCTCTTTAAGCGAAAATAAAATACTTCACGCAATCAAGGGGTAGTATTTTAGTTGCCTTAAAAAAGGAAAAAAGTAATTTTAAGGCCATTTTGAATTTAGTGGTAACCTTCAAAGAAGGTTATTTTCTCTTTAAGCAAGAATAACTTGCATAGAACAAGCGGGGAAAAAAAGGCACTAATTTTTAGCACCTTTTTTTAAATGTTTGAAAGTTGCCAATTCATCTAAAACAGTTTTAATTTTAATTTCTCCTGCCCGCTGCAACAATGCCTCAAATTCTCTATCTTCTAAAGCCTGATTGAGCTCCTTTCGTGCCCGCAGCAACCAATTGGCCACCTTCTGTTATAATTAAAATGCCCTTGTTTACTCAAGGGTAGGATAGGGGGCTTGGCCTTTTTCGGGCCAAGCCCCGCCGCTTATTTAGCGCCACCCGGAATTATCCGCGTGGCGATCGCCTGACCCGCCGCTGGAATGAGAACCTCCTAGGTCATCGTCTTCAGCGTCATCCCGCGCGGCGTGCCAAGCTTCACGAACCTCTTCCACAGTACAATCAGTATCGCGAGCCGCATCCTCCTCGTCATAGGGACCATACATAAAGCACCTCCCGGGAGACTAAGGAGCGGAA
>JALUVT010000138.1 GCA_027020325.1 bacterium | reverse complement strand
AGTGTTTTTCTAGGGCACGGGCGAGTTCGGCGACCCGCATAATCAATTCATCGGGTAATTTTTGTTTTTCTTGCCATGCGGGAGAGACCGGGACCTCGCCTTCGCGGCTGATCATTGTTTGTTGGCGCACAATTTTTTTCTTGAGAATGCGTAGAGTTTTTTTCTCCACCTCATAATGATCAGGGGTGATTTGTCCGGAAACAATGCCCTCTCCGAGACCAAAAACAGCTTCAATGGTAATTAAATTAGGATTATTGCTGATCGGATCAATACTAAAAGTAACTCCGGAAACTTCGGATTGAACCATTTTTTGCACCGGAACAGCGACAGCAGCCTGGAAATGATCAAATTTTTGTTGTTCACGGTAATAAATTGCCCGGGCGGTAAAAAGAGAAGACCAGCATTGCCGCACCGCCCGCAGCAAATCGCGGGTCCCGCGAATGTTGAGAAAAGTTTGTTGCTGGCCGGCAAACGAAGCTTCGGGTAGATCTTCGGCCGTGGCCGAAGAACGGACGGCAACGGGAATCCGCTTCCCTTCTCCTAATTGGCGGTAGGCTTCTTTGATTTCTTCTTCAATAAGGGGAGGGATTTTAACACTTTCCATTAATTCACGGATTTGGCGGGAAACTTGTTGCAGGGCAACGCTGTCTTCCAGATCAAGGTTTTGTAATAATTGACGAATTTTTTCTGTGAGGTGGTGGTGTTCTAAGAATTTAAAATAAGCCGGGGCCGTAACGCAGAATCCGCCGGGAACGGGAAAGCCGGCTCGCGTCATTTCTCCTAAATTGGCTCCTTTTCCTCCGGCAAGAGCAACATCCTTTTTTCCTAAGTCGCGAAACCACTTAATATATTTCATTTTTGGGGCTTTGATTCTAATTCTAACCGTGTCAGGGGGTAGTTGGCAAGTAGATCGGGGCGGTAGCGCTGGGTCAGTGCTAGAGCCTGTTTTTTGCGCCAGCTTTCAATCTCAGCATGATTCCCCGAAAGCAAAATTTCTGGAACACGCAGGCCTTCAAATTCTTCCGGCCGCGTGTATTGCGGGTATTTAAGCAACCCTCCGGCATAGGCAAATGATTCTTCTTCTTTTGATTCTTCCTTTCCCAAAACACCGGGGATAAGACGAGTTACAGCTTCGGTAACCACCATTGCCGGCAGTTCTCCCCCACTAAGAATGTAGTCGCCAATGGAGAGATTTTCATCAGCGATGTGATCGGCAATCCGCTGGTCAACACCTTCGTAGTGACCGCAGATTAAAATGAGGTGTTTTAAATCAGCCAGTTTGCGGGCAATGCGATGATTAAAGACCCGTCCCGCGGGAGTGAGCAAAACAACATGAGAAAATTCGTTTTTTTTCTTTATTTTCTTAAATTCTTCTTTTAATTGTTGGACAGCGGCGTAGACTGGTTCTATTTTAAGGATCATCCCTACTCCCCCGCCGTAGGGGCGGTCGTCAACGGTTTTATTTTTATCCCGCGCCCATTGCCGTAAATCATGAACGCGGATTTGGACCAATTTTTTTTCTTGGGCGCGGCGAAGAATCGAAACCGCAAAAGGACCTTCAAAAGCGGCGGGAAAAAGGGTGAGGATGTCAATTAGCATCAATTATTTTTTATCACAAAAGCCTTTTTTTGGCCAGAGGTTGTTGAAGATGTTGGTAGGCGCGGGGGGTAGCGTGACGGCCGCGCGGGGTGCGTTTAATTAACCCTAACTGAAGGAGAAAAGGCTCGACTACTTCTTCAATTGTTGCTTGATCTTCGGCCAGCGCAGAACTGATAGTTTTTAGCCCTACTGGCCCGCCGTTGAATTTTTCGATAAGTGTTTGGAGGTAGTGGCGGTCACTAGTTGTTAATCCTTTTTCATCAACTCCGAGGAGATCAAAGGCTTGTTTGATTTGTTTTTCGTCAATTTTTCCCCAGCGCTGAATTTGCGAATAATCCCGCAGTCGTTTTAAGAGCCGATTGGCAATCCGGGGAGTGCCGCGGGCGCGGCGGGCAATTTCGCGACAGGCGGAGTCAGTTAAAGAGAGCTGTAATTGTTGCGCGGAACGCTTAATGATTAAAGTTAAATCAGCAGGAGAAAAAAATTGCAGACGGTGGATAACGCCAAAGCGGTCGCGCAGGGGGGCGCTGATGAGGCTGATGCGGGTGGTGGCGCCGATAATTGTAAATCGCGGCAGTTCGAGGCGCAGGGTTTGGGCCGAGGGGCCTTTTCCCAGCACAATGTCCAAGGCAAAGTCCTCCATTGCCGCATACATGATTTCTTCAATATTTTTGCGGAGGCGGTGAATTTCATCAATAAAAAGAATATCGCCGTGGTTGAGATTGCTGAGAATTGCCGCCAGATCGCCGACGCGTTCAATAACCGGGCCCGAAGTAACTTTGATTTGGCTTTGCATTTCGTGGGCAATAATTTGGGCGAGGGTTGTTTTTCCCAGTCCCGGGGGACCATAAAAAAGGATGTGATCAAGAGGCTCGCCGCGTTCTTGTGCTGCCTGAAGTAAAATTTGGAGGGAAGAAAAAAGCTGTGGCTTTATTCGTCCTTGAAAAAAATATTCTTGCAGTGTCCGCGGACGCAGTGCAGTATCGAGATTGGCCAAAGGCGTTGAATTATTGTTCTCTTCTTTCATTTTAAGAAGGTGCTAAAAGTTGCAAAGCTTTTTTTAAGACTTTTGCCAATGGTTGTTCCAGATTGAGGTGCGGAAGAATATGTTTTATTTCCTGTTCCCGGTAGCCTAGAGAACGGAGGGCTTGCCGCAGTTGAGCTTCGGCGGTGCTTAATGCTTCTGACTTTGCTTCCGCGGTTGAAGGAAATAAAGAACTTAGTTCCAAAAGTAAACGGCGGGCTGTTTTTTGGCCAATTCCCGGGGTGCGAGTGAAAAGGTGCAGATCTCCCTGAGCAAGGGCTTTCTTTATTTCTTCCACTGTATTTTGCGAAAGAAGGGCGAGGGCACTTTTGGGTCCGATGCCGGAAATATTGATTAAAAGACGGAAAAACTGGGCTTCCGCTGCGGTAGGAAAACCATAGAGGCTAATTTCATTTTCGCGCCAGTAAAGGTGGGTGAAAAGAAGAATTTCTTCTCCCTGCCGCGCGTTAAAGAAAAAAGGAAGCGGAACTTTGATCCGTAAAACCACGGGGCCGAGAGCGAGGAGCAGTTGTTGGTCGATCTTGTCTTTAATTTTTCCCTGCAGGCTTTCGAGCATCGTTTTTCCAGGTTAAGGCGGCGGTATAGGCAGCGGCTAAAGCATCAGCCGCATGATCCGGCCGCGGAAGCTCTTTTAATTGTAGCAGTTTTTGCATCATTTGTTGAATTTGTTTTTTAGCCGCACGACCGTAGCCGCAGACGGCAATTTTAATTTCCAGCGGTGTAAACTCACGGCAGGTAATTCCCTTTTCTTCCAGAGCGAGAAGGGCGACTCCTTTGGCCTGTCCAACCAAGAGGGCACTGCGGCTGTTTTTGCCGAAATAGATGGCTTCAATTGCTGCTAACTGGGGAGGTACAGGAGAAATAATTTTTTTTAATTCCTGATAAAGAATCTGGAGTCGCTGAGGCAGAGAAAATTGGCTCGAAGTCTTGATAACTCCATAGGAAATTTTTTTTATTTCGAGAGGACGGGACGGATGTTGATGAGCGCTTTTTAATTGAATTAAAGCCCATCCCGTGCTGGCCAAACCGGGATCGAGACCAAGGATGTTGAGGGTGGAATTGGGCATAATTTTTTGTTGGCTTTAAGGCTCTCTGGGGCTTTATTTTAGCCAACAAATTGCTTCTTGACAAGGTTGTCTAGATTAGGGCAAAGTAAGAAAGAATTTTCTGGAAGTCTTTTTTTCAAAGTTGAGTAAATTAAAAAGGAGGTGAGTGAAAATGGCGACTTATAAATGTCCTGAATGCGGTCAGACCATGGAAGAGGAGGAAACTCCGACTTGTCCGGATTGTGGAGTAGGAATGGAGCCTGTTGAGGAGGAGGAAGAGACTGAAGAAACTGAGGAGGAAGAAACTGAAACTACTGCTGGAGATGATGATTTTGGTGGTTTGTGGGATGATGAGGAGGAAGAGTTGTGGGAAGAAGAGGAAGAAGAGGAAGAATACGAAGAAGACGAACCCAGTGATGAATCAACAGAGGAAGGAGAGGAGGAGTAAGAAGATGCGAAAGCAATTTTAGGGAAAAAGAAAAAAGGAGCCTTGCTCCTTTTTTCTTTTTTTGTCCTGAAGATAAAAATTTTCGCCGCAATATTTTAAGTGCTGTTTTAGCTTTTTTAATAAATTTGGTAATAACTAAAACAAAATTGCCGCTCTAAAGTTGATTAACTTGTTTGAGGAATTTGCGTAATATTGGTTGTATTAATAGGAGAGCAAAATTTTTTTGCGTTGCTTAAAGTACTATTCTTTTTTTTAGCTGTAGAGCCAAAAATGTTGCTTGCGGTAGTTCTTTATAATAAACTACCTTTTTAATCAGCATTGCCTCTATCTTAATTTGCTGATAGAAAGTTTGCGGAAAAATGACTGCCGCAGTGAGGGTGTTTTCCACTTCCTAAATTCACCTTAAATATCAGCAGAGTAAAATCTTAATCTTTGTAGGTGGATACCTTTTAGGGAATAAGCGGATCATTTTCCATATTCCCCTCTTGTCAGCGGCCAGAGTTGTGTTATACTAACTTTACCATGGCGGGATTAAAAGATTTGAGCGCTGGTAAAGAGGCCCCGCAGGAAGTACGGGCGGTAATTGAGATTGCTCAAGGCAGCAATATTAAATATGAAGTTGATGCGGAGACGGGAATTTTGACCGTGGACCGCTTCCTCCATACGGCAATGAATTATCCTTTTAATTATGGTTTTATTCCCGGAACTTTAGCCGCGGACGGTGATCCATTAGATGTTTTAGTTTTAAGCCGTTATCCGGTGCAGCCGGGAAGTGTGATGATGGTTAAGCCAATTGGAGTTTTATTAATGGAAGATGAGGGCGGAGAAGATGAAAAAATTGTTGCCGTTCCCCGGGCCAAGGTTGATCCTTTTTATGGTGTTTTTGAGGAAGTTGAGGAGCTTCCCGCGGTGTTACGGGAACAAATTCGTCATTTTTTTGAACACTATAAAGATTTGGAAAAAGGCAAGTGGGTCAAAGTCGGGCAATGGCAGGATGCCGCGGCGGCGCGGAAGATGGTGGAAAAATATTTGCAATCCTGAAACCAGCTGTTAAGAACTAATTTTTTTAATTTTTCTCCTTAAAATTTTTAAAATATTTTTAGCCCGTAGGCTTTTTACCTTTTCAATGTAAATTATTTTAAAACTACAGGATATAGAGAGTATAAAGAGAAATTAGTAGGAGATTATGGAAGAATAATTTTTTTATTTTTTCATCAAGAAATTACGAAATTAGATTTTCCCCATATGGAACCCCACGCCCTTACGGGCGTGGTGCCTTATAGTTCAAGCTCCGCTTGTCCAACATCTTCTTTTCCTTGGTATTTGACATAGCGTTTAATTATTTCTTCATTAATCCCTACCGTAGAAACAAAAAATCCCTTGGACCAAATCCCCTTATTATCCCAATATACTTTCTCCAGAAACTGACCAAATTTTTTCTTTAACTCTCTACTGGTATTCGACTTAAGTATATTTACTACTTGGCTAACACTATATCTCGGCGGAATTACCATATGCAGATGCACATGATCATAATCTATACCAATCTCTATAAAGTACCAATCCGGATAATATCTCCTTACTTCCCTAAATTTTATCTTTAAGTATCTCCCGATGTTTGCATTTAAAATTTTTCGACGGAATCTTGTCGGCCATACTAAATGATATTGCGTCTTGTATACAGTGTGACTTTGTTTATATAACCGCACTTATTTAATTTACTTAATTATACAAAAGGGAAAAGAAGATGTTGAATCTGGCTCT
>JALUVT010000137.1 GCA_027020325.1 bacterium | reverse complement strand
AAATCGAAGTGGCCCCAATCCCCCTTCGTCATTACGAAACCAACAACATTATCAAAATATGTCAAAAAAAATATTACTATGGCCAACACCTCTGGAATTACCAAAAATTAAACAAACAAAATTTTAGAACTCGCTTTAATCCTTTTCGTCCTGAATATAAATTACTTTTTCCCCAAATTTTTTCTACTCCCCAGCTTGTCGCCGGATTAATTATTTTGAAAATATTAGAATATTCTTGTGGTCTTCTAGGATGGGTAAGGGCAAAATTTTAGACTGACTATGCGCAGTAAAATTAGCGTTGTTATCACAAGCTTTAACGAAGAACATAAAATTGCCCGCGCCCTATCTTCAGCTCTTTGGGCCGATGAAATAATTGTTGTTGATGGTTTTAGCCAAGATCGTACACCTCAAATCATCCGTCAGTTTCCGGCCCGCTTAATTCAAATCCCTAACGATCCCGGAATGATGTCAATGCGCAATTATGGAATCAAAGAAGCTCGAGGAGATTGGATTTTTATCCTTGATGCCGATGAGGTTATCCCTCCCTCTTTGGCCGAGAAAATAAAAAAAATTTTAATCAATGACCCTGTTCCTTATGTTGCCTTTCGTTTTCCGCGGCAACAATATTTCTTTTCCCGTTGGGTAAAATGCTGTACTTGGTATCCCGATTATCAGATCCGTCTCTTTAGAAAAGGTTTTGGTTTCTATCCCAACCAACATATCCATGAACAAATTAAAATTGAGGGGCCTATTGGTCTAATTAACCTTCCTTTCCAGCATTTTCCCTATCGAAATTGGGAAGAATTCAAAAGGAAATTACAACGGAATATTAATTTTGAAGTCAATAAATTAATTGAAAAAAATTACCCTCCCCAACGAGCTCTTCTTGACCTTTATTGGCGACCGGGTGCCCGCTTCCTAAGTCTTTTTTTTCGCCATCGCGGTATACTCGGTGGTTGGCGGGGGCTCATTCTTTCTTTAGCTGCTGTTTACCACGAACTTGCAATCTATAGTCTCTATCTTAAGAAAAAAATAATTTAATGAATAAAAAAGAGACAGAATTCTTGTTAACAAAAATTTGGCAGAACCCACTCTATTACGAAAAATGCCACCAGCATAATCTTTTGATTCAAAAAAATCCCTGGTTTAGAAAAATTAAAAATTATTGCCAAGGGGCGAAAAAAGTTTTGGATGTTGGCTGCGGCGAAGGAACTAATCTTATCCATCTCGCTCCACCATCAGCCCAAAAATTTGGAATTGATTTAAGCCCGCTGGCAATCAAGATTGCCCGCCAACAATACCCGGAAAACAGATACGAAGTTGCAGCAGCACAAGAACTCCCTTTTTCTGATAATTACTTTGATTGTGTCTATACAATTGCGGTATTAGAGCACCTCGCAGATCCGCAAAAAGCATTAAAGGAAATGATCCGTGTCTGCGCCCCTGAAGGAAAAATAATTATTTTTACAGTCAATTTAGGATCTCCTCTTTTTCGTTCTCCCGTGGATCAACGCTCTCCTCTGGCAATTATTACTCAGACTCTAAAAACTGAAATCAGGTTACTCTGGCCGGGAAGGCAGCACTCTTTACAGTGGCGTAAAGTAAAGCCAAGATTAAAGAGTATTGCCGATTATGAACCTGATCGTGATATTCTTAATGAGCCTTATTTACTTTCTTTAATTAAGTTCTTTTCTAATCAAACTAAAGTAAAAATTATCGAGGCTAGTAGTGAATGGCTATTCACCGCTGACGAAATTTTCCGTCCTTTTTTCCGCAGAATAATCAAATTGTTATATTACACTGGCATCTTGCGAATTTATCCTTTTAAGTATTGGGGCCGTCTGTTATTTATGGTCTTGGAAAAAGAAAAATGAGAAAGGTTTTACTGGCTTATGGTTATCAACAAGGCACGACCCCTTTTTATTACGAACGAGCCTTACGAAAGTTAAGCACACTTACTACTGCAGGGCCTTCAATTGATGTTCAACATAAATTAGATTTTCCTCTCCCTTCTTTAGCTCCCCTGCTGGAGGTAATCCAAAAAGTAAACCCCGACCTCCTCTTGCTTTTTCCGGAAGGAAAAAACTTTTTTCCTCAAGATTTAGAAAAAATTACGATTCCTAAAATCTTAATTCTTAGTGATCTTTTTATCAGCTTCCATTGGCACCAAGATTACGCACATCTTTTTGATTTAGTTTTTATTACCCAACGAAAATACATTAAAAAATTGCAGAAAAAAGGCATTAAACATGTTTTTTGGTTACCCAATGCTTGTGACTTGGAATTACACCAACAAATTCCCTTAAGACGAATTTATGATGTCGGCTTTGTGGGAACAATTAATCCTTGGCACAACCCTCGTCGTTCTTTTTACCTTGAATTAATTAAAAAAAATTTTCACAGCTGTATCAAAACTAATCTTTGGGGACGGGCAATGTCCCGTGTTTACAGCCAAAGTAAAATTGTCTTTAACATTAATGGCGCGGGTGATCTTAATATGCGCGTCTTTGAAGCTCTTTCTTGCGGAGCACTATTGCTCACCGACCGGCCAGTGGACAGTATTGATTTACTTTTTCAGGAAGGGGAGCATTTCATTAGTTATCGCTCCCCTTCAGGAATGCTAAATAAAATTAACTTTTATTTACAAAATTATAAACAAGCGCAGAAAATTGCTTCACAGGGACAAAAACTGGTGCGAGAAAAACATACTTATCTCCAGCGCGTTCAACAAATTTTTAATACTCTAGATGCAAACAAAAAAATAAAAATTTTGCCTCCTTCTGAAACAAAAATTCTTCTCCTTAAAACTTATCTTAAATTAAATTATCCTTTCCTAGAAAAGGAAATTCAAAAGCTAAAAAATGAACTCCAAAAATCTAAATTAAAAAGTAAAGAACAGCTTATATTTCTGCTTTTATCTCTTTTTAGCCGCCTTAAACCTAACTACCGCCAACGCTTTATTCAATTCTATAAGCGTCTACGGAAGGAGTATTTGTTAGAATTACGAAACTGGATCTATTATCAATTCAAATGGCAGCGCTTAAAAAAATAAAAATTGGCCCCAATAACTATCTTTTAATTCCCGAATATGATCTTTTGGCTCGCAGCTCCCAAAATCTTTTAATCAATATCCTCAATCTTAGTCTTAGTTTTTTAAGTAACATTCTCCTTTCTCTAATTTTGGGTCCCTATAATTTTGGTCTTTTTAAAACCATAACTTCTTTTTTTGAGCAAGTTCCCATTACATTCGGCCTCAATATTACATTGAAAAAGGAAATTCCTTATTTAATTGAAAAGAAATATTATGGTCAAATCAAAACCTTATTAAAGAAATTCTATTTCTTCCGCCTTACTACAATCATTATTCTTTCTTTTGTCTTTTTCCTTTTTCGTTCTCGTCTTTCACAAAACTTACTTAAAGACTCCTCACTGCATTTCTTAATCACTCTCGGGATTCTCATTTTTGCCATCAATTTCCTTGATTTCATTCGTCCCCTTCTTTTGGGGTTACGGCATTACCGCTGTTATTTGAAGACAAATCTCTTTTTAACTCTCGCTCGCAATTTTTTAATCTTAATTTTAAGTTTAAAAACCGGAATTAACGGAGCTTTAATCGGAATCCCTCTAGGATCAATAATTGCTGTTCTTCCGGCAATAAAAAAAATCAAAGGAGAGAATTTTTGGCACTATGCTTCACAACCAATTTCTTTTGCGCGTCTCTTTTGGCACTACAGCCTTCCGATTTACTTTATTAGTCTAAGTGGAGCCTTGAGCGGCTTAATCACTCCCCTGCTGGCCCTTTTTTTCTCCCCTACTCGGATCGGCTATTATAATTTTGCTCTCATGGCCGCTTCACCGGTCGGACTTATTGCCAGTTCCATTGCTCCTTTTTTATTTCCCGAGACCGCTTGGGAACAAGCTCATGCGGGAATTGAAGCCGCACGGCGTCGCTTCCAAAAAATTCTTCTTCTCTATAGCTTTATCTCCCTTCCCTTACTTCCTTTAGCCGGATTACTACTAATTTATCTTATCTCTCATTATATTCCTCTCTATCGAGCAACCATTCCTCTAATCCCAATTTATCTTATTCTTTACTTTTTTCTCGGATTACTTTCACTGATAACAACTTTTTATACTGCTAGTAATCAAAAAAAGAAAGCGGCGTTATTAAATCTTGCTTCTTCTCTTCTTTTTTTCCTTGCTAGTTACTTTTCGTTACAATTCATTTAATGAAAAAAATTTCCGTTATTTTCCCCAACTATAATAATACTCCCGCTACCTTAAAATATCTTCATTCTCTCCGTTCTTCTCAATATCCATCAACCGCACTTGAAATTATCATGGTCGATAACAATTCTTCAGATCATTCTTGGCGAAAGGTCAAAAAATTTTACCCTGAAGTCAAAATTATTACTTTAAATAAAAACTACGGCCCTGCTTATGCCCGCAACCGAGGATTAGAAATCGCTCGCGGCGAATTATTTTTTTGTTCTGATAATGATCAATTTCTCGCCCCCTCTACCCTCAAACTTCTTCATGATTGCCTGCAAGATAATCCTAAAATCGGAGTATTGGGAGGACAAATTCTAACACCACCGCCCCATTCTCAACTTATTAGCAACGGCTATCATTTTAATTTTTTCTTCGGTTTAGAAAATGGAATTAATCCTACTTTTCCTGCTCTAAATTTCTGCGACTGGGTCGCGGGGTGTGGGATGATGTTTCGACGCCAAATCTATCAAGAAATAGGTGGTTTTGACGAAAAATTTACTTTTTTTGCTGAGGACGCAGACTTCTGTCTGCGGGTCAAAAAAGCAGGTTACCAAGTTGCTTCTTTGAACAAAGCCTTAATTTATCATCCCCTCCCCAAGCCTCTCCGCAGTTTCGAGCAGTACCTGAATTATTACCAAGCAAAATTTTATTTAATCCAAAAACATAGCCCTTTTCCCTACAAAATAAGCAGTTATTTTTTTCATCTGACATTTTTTTCTTGGGGACGCAAACTCTTAAGAAAACCAGAATTTTTTTCCCTCAAATGGCGCGCCTTACTAAAAGTTTTAAGAAAAAAACAATGACTCCTTCTAAATTATTCCCTTTTGTTTCATTAATTTTAGTTAATTACAATGGATTAGAACATTTACGCTACAGTATTCCTTCACTTCTGACAACAAATTATCCCCAATCGAAAATGGAAATAATCTTTGTCGATAATGATTCTCAAGATGCAAGTCTTTCCTTTGTCAATAGTAAATATCCACAAATAAAGAGTTTTCGTCATCCCAATAAAGGTTATGGAAGTGGAGCTAATTATGGAGTAAAACAAAGCCAAGGAGAATATTTAGTTATTTTGAACATCGACCTTAAATACGAACCCAATTGGTTGCAAGTTTTAATTCATTTCATGCTCAAAAACCCCCAGGTGGGAATTTGTGGTCCTTTGCTATTACCTTTTTCCCAAATTAATAAGAAAGAAAAGAAGGAAATAAGAGAAATCCCCCGCCTTAATTTCTCTCCTTGGGGATTTCCCTATACTTCAATGAGTACCAATCTCCAACCTCAACCCGTTTTTTGGATTCCCGGCGCAGTAATGCTCATAAAACGAAAAGTTTGGCAGGAGTTACAAGGCTTTGACGAGTTTTATTTTCTTTATTACGAGGATCTGGATCTTTGTTATCGAGCGCAAATTTTGGGCTACAAAATTTTTCTTGTCCCCCAAAGTCAAGTTTATCATCAGGAATCAGCCCTCATTAACCCTCTAATCCCTCCCCCCACTAAAGTTTTTCTTACCGCCCAGAATAATCTTTATACTATCTTAAAAAATTATTCCCTGCCCTTTCTTATACGCTTCCTCCCTCTCTTCCTCATTCTCCGTACCGCTGATATTCTCTATGATCTACTCCATTATCA
>JALUVT010000136.1 GCA_027020325.1 bacterium | reverse complement strand
AAATGTTAACGCTTCCAAAAAAGTCATCGCTGAAAAACCAAGTCGTAATTGACCTAGTGGAATTCGCAATAAATAACGTAAGCTTAGAGGGTCTAATCTTTGCACCAAGGAAGCAAATAAGTGCACCTTTTTTTCCTGAGAACCCTTTCCTTCACAACGCGCAATCTCTTCCAATTCCTGATAAACCTCTTTTACACTTAATGAAGCATCGCTTGTGCCTCGCTGGGGAGCTAATAGTTCAGCTACTAAACCCAAATCACCCCGGCGCTGGAAAACACGACGGACCTCTTGCAAGGAAAGTTCAAAAACACTAGCCAAAATACGAATCAACATTTTTTCCGCCAAGTTAAATTCTCGACGGGCATAAAAGGGACCCAACCGACCTAAACTGAGATAACAAACCTCCTTTACTTCCGATAAACTGACCCTCTCAATTAGATTTAATAAAATCTGAGCTTTTTGGTTTCGCGAAGAAGTTTTTTCCAAGCGCTGCCAATAATTTGCTAATTCTCTAAAAAGCATTTTCTTCTTTATTCTAACACCACTATCCTCCAAAAACTAAAGCATCGTGTTAGAATGCTTACATGAAGGAAAAACCATTTTTGAGTGTAGTTATTCCCGCTTATAACGAAGAAAAACGTCTCCCTCAAACCCTAGAGAAGATCAGCTCTTTTCTTATGCAACAATCCTATCTTTCCGAAATAATCATCGTTGATGACGGTTCGCAAGATAAGACAAGTAATATTTCTCTTCCTCACTTTCATCCTCCTCTTTTAGAGGTAAGAATGCTTCAACATCATCATAATCAAGGGAAAGGCGCCGCAGTTAAAACAGGAATACTAAAAGCAAAAGGAAAATATATTCTCTTTACCGATGCCGATAATTCAACTCCTATTAGCGAGGTTAATAAATTATTGCCATATTTAATCACTTCGTCAGAACAAGAAATATCACAAGTTGCCCCAACAAATAATCACTCTCATTACGAAATTGCGATTGGGTCACGCCATCTTCAACCTCAACTTGTTCAAATTCAACAACCTTTTTTTCGGCGTGCCCTGAGTCGTTTTGCTAATAGAATTATTCAATTCCTTCTTTTACCCGGAATTGTCGATACCCAATGCGGCTTTAAACTTTTTTTTGCTCCAGCGGCACGCCGAATTTTCTCTCAAAGCCGGATTAAAGGCTGGGGGTTTGATCTTGAAATTTTATTTCTTGCCCAAAAAATGAAGTACCGGATTAAAGAAGTACCAGTTATTTGGCTCCATTCTCCTTATAGTCGAGTTCGTCCCCTCAAAGCGGCAATTAAAACTTTCGCTGAACTGCTTCAAATTCATCTCAATAATTATCGTGGCTACTATTCCCAATAACAGCAAAATGCGTTTAGAACAAAGAAAAAAATTTAATCTAATTATTTTTTCTCTTCTCTTTCTAACTCTTATCTTACGCCTTCCTAGTTTTTTTGAACCGCCTTGGTCAACTGATGAAGGAATTTATGCCGCGAGTGCTCGCTTAATTCTTAAGAAAAGAGCCCTCCCCTATCTTGATTTTTGGGACAATAAACCTCCGGGAATATTTTTAGTTTTCACAATCGCCGAAATCCTTTCTCAAGTAACAAAAATATCTCTCTCCTTTATTTTAGACAGCATCAATTTACTTAACGCCCTTTTTCTTGTCTTATTAATTGGCAAAATAACAAAAAAACTTTTCCCTCGAATTAAAGATAAAACCCTATTTTTTAGCAGTTTAATTTTCCTTCTGGGATTTAATCTTCCTTTTTGGGAAGGCAATTTATTTAACGCCGAAAATATTTTTCTTCCTTTTAGTACCCTAACGATTTATCTCCTTTTATATCAAGAGAAGAAAAAGAATATTTTTGCCGCAGGTTTTTTTCTAGCTCTTGCCCTCGTAATTAAACAAGTCGTTTTAGCCGAATTCATTCTAGCTTGTACTTTACTCCTTTGGCCTTTACCGCAACAAAAAAATAACAATTCTTTTACTCCGAAACAGCAATTAAAACGAATTTCAACTTTTCTTATCGGTTTTCTTCTTCCGTGGTTAGCAGCCTTTACCCTTATGCTTACAATGCATAATTTAAAGGCCTTTTTTGCGGCTACAATTAGTTACCCCTTTTTCTATTCGCGGATTAATCTTAGTTTAGAAGATAATCTAATCCTTTGGGGCTTACGCCTTTTCTTAATTGGAACAAGTATTTTTCTCTATCGCTTTCATCGCGGAGCTGTATCTTTTAGTTTACTCTGGTTGACACTTGATCTTATTCTAATTTCCATTACTTTGCGTCCCTTCACCCATTACTTTCTTCACCTTCTTCCTCCCCTTTCATTGGCCTCGGCAAACTTTTCTTCTTCGGTAGCCCAACAAAAAATTATTCCCTTAAAGGGATTTAGAATATTAATCGGCATGATTATATTTTTTCTCATTTTTTTATCACCCCTAAATTTGAAATGGAGATTGATTCCTTCTGTCCCCTATCATTTTGATTACTGGCAATATTGGCCTAACTTTATTGCTTTTGCTACGGGCCAAAAAAACTTAAATCAATTTCAAACCCTCTTTAGAGCTCAACGAGAATGGCGCGAGGAAGTTGAAGCGGTTCTAAAAAATCAGGAACCAGGCACTGTTTTTATTCTCGCCGGCAATAATGAACCCTGGCTTTATTACCAATTAATTAAACAAAACTTTACTCCCTCTACTCCCTACCTCGCTTCTTTTTATTGGGAAATATTACCCCAAGGAAAGAAAAAACTTTTTCAGGCTCTTGAAAAGAATAAAACCGATTATTTAATTTTAGGAACAAAGTTCACCCCTCCCGAATTGATCTCATCAGAACTCTTTTCTTTCTATACCCCAATTAGTAAAAAAACAACCTATACTATCTGGCAGTATCAAAATTAGTTAACTGTAGCCGGGGACCTAAATTTGCGCGTTACTCTGAACTCCATATACCGACCGAGCATTAAACGCGTTTGCGAATCAATGGCCGGAAGAGTACCATAGGTTAAAACCACTAAGGGGACCAAAAACCACTGCCAAAAACTCAACCAGCGTTGCCATCGCGACCAATGAGTAGGACGCGGAGGAACTAATTTTTCATGAAGGAAAATTAGGATAAATAAAGAAAAAATAGCAATTGTTAAAATAGTGCTGGAATAATAAGGGAGATTATAGGCAAAAACAGAAGAAGAAAACTGAGGGTTAACTAAATCAACAATCAAACCACCAAAAGTAATCAAAACGGCTAAGGTTGACCAAGTAATGTAGGAACGAAAAAGAAAAAAAACTTTATCCGTTCGATCCCAAAACGGAATGTCTTTTCGCTGAAAATAGCGACGAATGATCATCGGAAGGTGTTCCACCCCATAAGCCCAACGCCGTAACTGAAGATACTGCTCTTTTAAGCTCCCCCACCAAGTCTCAGTCTGCACTGTGTCGGCCATAATGGGAAGAAAATGAGGAATAACTTGATAATCACCAGCAAAATGATAATAGGCCCGCCAAAAAAATTCCCCATCATCATTAACTTTATCAACAACCCAATAATTCATCGCCACGAGGCTTTGGAGATTAATTGAATGGCTACTAAAATTAAAATATTTATTAGAGCCAGTCATTTCTGACAACTGCCAGAAAGACACCCCCGAAGCAACAATTCGATTAAGTGCTGGAGCTTGCCAAAAATTATTGTAATACCAAAAAACCCCGGTAAAAGTACGTTTCTCCGCCCGCGGAGTAGTTAAATACTTATAAGTTAGGCCGGCTAAAAAGCGCGGGTGAATAACAAAATCAGCATCCAAAGTTGTTAAAATAACCTGAGAGAACGAAACACCTCTTTCCTGTAAAAACGGTAATATCTTTTGAACGGCATAAGTACGATTAGACCCCGGTCCGGGATGGTGGCCGGGATAATCCTGGGGATGAATGGTAAATAACAAAGCTCCAAAGCAGTTTGCAAATTTTTGTTTTAGAAATTTAACCTTTTTTTCAATAATTTCCCGCCCTTCTCGTTCCTCTAAAGCCACTAAAACAAAAATCCGCTCCCAAGGAAAAGTCTGTTTACTTATTGCTCTTAAATTTTGTTCCAAGATCGCTAATGGTTCTTTATAAGTAGGAATAACAAGAAGATGATAAATATTCTTCCAATTCAATGAGTGTTCATAGGAAAGATTACAGGGATTCTCTTGTTCTAATTTCTTTACCCAATTCGTTTTTTCAGCTTGACGCATTTTTTGGTAGCCAATAAAACAAAAAAAAGCTATCCGCAGTGCCCGATAAAACCAATAAAGATCAAGAAAAAGAATTATCCCGGCCATAAAAAGTGGTAGGTGTAGGGAAAGCCAAAAAGGAGAAGTCAGAATCAGCCAGGTTACAGCACCGGGAAGGATCTCCAAAAAACGATTAATTAATTGCTCTTTTTTCATTTTAATTTAGTTTTGACAACCGGGACACCAGAAGGTTCCTCTGCCTCCAAGGCTCTCGTATTTTATCTTTTCTCCGCAACGCGGGCAACTTTCGTCTCGCTGGCCATAGATTTTGAAGAAATTTTGGTAATTTCCTTTTGATCCATCAAGATGACGGTACCATTGATCCGAAGCTCCCCCTTTTTTCAATGATTCTTCTATGACCTGCTGCAAAGCCTTCCATAACCGTTGCCTCTCCTTTGGTGAAAGAGATTCAGCGCTTCGTTGCGGAGCTATCCTGGCCAACCATAAAGCATCATTAGCATAAATATTGCCAATTCCAGCAATCTTGGACTGATCCATTAAGAGCGATTTAATCCGCTGCCGCGATTCTAAAATTTGAGAAAAATTCTTCCAAGAAACTAAATCTATTTCTGGTCCATAATCTTTCAACCTCTTTTCTAAATCAATTTCATTTTTAATATATTCAAAATAGCCAAATTTACGCGCTTCGGCAAATCGTAATTCATATCCTGAAGCAAAATGGAGAACAACATGAACAAATTTATCCGCCGGGGCTGTTGAGGGACGCCAAAAAAGACGACCCGATAAACGAAGGTGGACTGTAAAAAAGCCTTGTGGAGCTAAAACAAAAATCAATAATTTCGCCCGACGCCGAATCTGGGAAATACTCTTCCCTATCACCCCATCGATAAATAGCTTCGGCTGCGGACGCAACATCTTCCCCACATCATAACTAACCTTTTTAATTACCTCTCCCGGCAAAACAATCTCCAGTTCCCGTCTTAAATATTCAACTTCTGGTAACTCAGGCATAGCTTAATTAATCTCTAGTGAACTTTTTTTGGTAAAGCCTTTTTACATAAGTATAAAACTTTTTCTGGAATCGCGTTTTACTAAAACGCTGCGCTTGTTGACGACAGGCCTTAAAACAATCTCGGCTTTGAAAATAGGGATCTTGTTCCAATTTTTGTAGCGCTTCAAGCAAAGGAGGGAGTGTTGGAGAAGAAAAAAGTAATCCCGTCCGTTCGTGAACGACACTCTCCTTAACTCCCCCCGAAGCTAAAGCAACAACCGGACGCCCTAAAGCCATTGCTTCTACTGGAACAATACCAAAATCTTCTTCTAAAACAGGGAAAATTAACCCCCGACACTGACGATATAATTCTAATAATTTTTCATCCTCAACAAAACCACAAAACTGGATTTTAGCTTTTCTGCTCTGCGCTAATCGTTCCCACTTCCTTTTTTCTGGCCCTACTCCAACAATTTTTAAATTTAAGTTTAATTGTGAACACGCTTCAATGACTAAAGGAATATTTTTATAAGCACTTAAACGAGAAACAACAAGATAATAATCTCCTGGAGGGGAAAATTCAAGTCCGGCAGCCTTCTCAACTAATTCCACCGGCGGATAAATGACTAAGGCCCGCCTCCGGTAAAATTTTTTAATCCGTTCGGCAACACAATAAGAATTGGCTATTAAGAAATCAGGACGCCACGCAGCAACAAAATCCCAATTCCGTAAAAAGAAATCGGCAACGGCCAAAAATCCTTTCCAGGGCCAATGCTGTCGTTTAGTTGTTTCCGCAGGAAGGTGATATAAAAAGCGTGGTGGAGTGTGGCAGTAATTTAAATGTATTTGTTCCTTATGGGTAATAACTCCTTTTGCGAAACTAGCCGAAGAAGAAATAA
>JALUVT010000135.1 GCA_027020325.1 bacterium | reverse complement strand
CAGAGCTGGCCGAAACGGGAAAGAGTTCCTCCGGTTTGAAGAAGGTCATCAACCACCCCAATGGTGCGGGCGCTGATTTGTTGTTGAAAATCGGGGGGATAATGAAAATGGACTTCAAAAGAAGAACGCCGCTCCTTTCTTGCTCCCGGCAGTCCTTCGCGTTCGCTCCCTCCTTGGTCGGGAGAGAGAAAAATGATTTCGGGAAAATCCTGCCGCGCTTTTTCCTGTAATAAACTGCTAATTTTAACAATTTCCAGTGGATAATTATTGACCCATTTTTTATTGGCAAAATGAGGGTCGCAAAGATAAATTTTGTTGACTCGATAAAAATGAATTAATTTATCGAGTAAAAAACGCGCGGCATTAATTTCTCCGCGACGAAAAATATTATCCTGACGGGCATAAGGAAAATAGGTGAAGAAGATTTCGAGATCGATTTGCTTCTTCCGTGGTTGGAGAAGAGCCAAAATCATTTCCAGCTCCTGTAGCCCGCTATTAACTTGGGGAAAACCGGAATGGATAATAATAACCCGTCCTTTTATCTGTTCGAGATTGGGGAAACAGACATAGATTTCCCCGTCGGGAAAATAGCGTTGTTGATCTTTATTTTTTTCGGAGAGGAAAAGGCGGAAGTGAGGATCGGGGGCAAAATGAGCGGCCAGGTGTTCGGTTGTATGAGTAAAAATCAGATTCACCGTGGCCACGGTAAATCTATCTTAAAAACAAAATCTTAATTTGGCAAGGGTGATTTTGTTGTCTAATAAAAACATGGCCCGGGTAATTATTAAAAAAAAGCAAGAGCCGCAGCGGATAAAAATAGCAGGGAAGGATTTTTGGTTTTGTCAGTGCGGATTATCGGCTAAATTTCCCTTTTGTGATGGTTCGCATCGTCAAACTCAGGATGAAGATGAGGGGCGGCTTTATTTATATCAGCAAGGGCAGCGAAAAGAAGTTCGTTTAGTTGACGCCAAAAAAGAAGGGGAATAATTTTAGGGCTTGTAAATTTCAAAAAGATAGGTGGAGGTAAAAATTAACCTTTAGCGGCGGCGAAGAAAAGCCGGGGTTTCTAATTCCTGCAAAAGATCTCCTCTTTCTTCTTTTTCCGTTGGGCTTGGTTTGTTTGGTGAAGAAGGGGTTAATTTTTTTCGCTGTTGGCGTTCATCAAAGCCCGTGGCAATAATGGTAACCCGCATTTGTCCAGCCATGTTTTCATCAATTGCGGCGCCAAAGATAATTTTGGCTTCGGGATCCGCGGCTTCGGCAATTAAGCGCGCCGCAGTATCGACTTCGGCCAATTTAAGATCGCGCCCCGCAGTAATATTTAGGAGCACGCCTTTAGCTCCTTCAATTGAGGCTTCCAGAAGAGGGCTTTCAATTGCCTCTCGCGCCGCTTTGAGGGCTCGCTCTTCTCCTTCTCCAATTCCAATCCCCATCAATGCCGAGCCTGCATCTTGCATAATACTTTTAACATCAGCAAAATCACGATTAATTAGACCGGGGACAACAATGATGTCGGAAATACCTTGAACACTGCGGCCCAAAACCGCATCCGCCTGCTGAAAAGCCTCGAGTAAACTTAAAGTGGGAGGAGCATCAACCAGCAGGCGTTCATTGGGGATGGTAATAAGAGCATCAACCTTTTCTTTGAGTTCTTCAATACCTTCCTCCGCGGTTCGCATCCGTTGATTGCCTTCAAAGGCAAAGGGTTTAGTTACCACGGCTACGGTTAAAGCTCCCTCTCCCTTAGCAATATCCGCGACAATTGGCGCGGCTCCGGTTCCGGTTCCTCCCCCCATGCCGGCGGTAATAAAAACCATATCAGTATCAGTAAGATGTTCATGAAGAAGGTCGGCACTTTCTTCAGCTGCGGCACGGCCGATTTCCGGATTGCCGCCCGAGCCCAGTCCTCCGGTAATTTTAACTCCGATTTGAACTTTGGTTGGAGCAGGGCAGATAGATAAAGCCTGAGCATCAGTATTGACGGCAATAAATTCCACGCCTTGAATATTTTGCACCTCCATCATGTTGCGGATTGCGTTCGACCCTCCGCCGCCGACGCCAACGACTTTAATTCGGGCAAATTTTTTGATCTCCGGTTTTACGAGCATAATTTAACTATTTAGGGTAAGAACCCCCGCGCCCATTGCCAGGCTTTTTGCCAATAATCCTGAAAGCGGGGAAGTTTATTCAAAAAAGGGAGCGGTGTATGCGTGGGGAGGCGTTCGGCGGCAAAAATAAGCATCCCCACCGCAGCGGCAAAGGCCGGGGTTGAAATTTCTTCAATTAGACCGGAAACACCTTGGGGATAACCAATCCGAACCGGCACCCGAAGGCTCTTTTGCGCCACTTTGGTAATTCCAATAGTTTGCGCTGCTCCGCCGCAGATAACTAAACCCGAAGGCGGTAATTTTTCATAGCCGCCGCGTTTTAACTCCTGTCGCGCTAAATCAAAAATTTCCTCCAAGCGCGGTTTAATAATTCGTTGAAAAACTTCGGCCCGGTCTATTTCTTGAATTCCTTGCAGATTAAGGGTTGAAAGATCCAGTTGATCAGCCGCCGCTGTCTTTTTCTTAGAATTTTTAGAAAAATCCGCGGGCTTCTTTTTTTCTTTTTTTTCCTTTTCTTTGTCTGTTGTTTTTCTTTCTGACGCAGGAGGAGTGGGAGGGGCGGCGGTATCTTCTTGACGGGAAAGAAAGTGTTTTATTTTTTCGGCTTCTTCAAGGGAAATGCGTAAGCCGATCGCAATGTCATTGGTAATATTTTTTCCTCCCAAGGGAAGAACAGCAGAATAGGCCGGAGAGCCTTCTTCAAAGACAACCAAAGATGTTGTTCCTCCGCCAATATCAAGAAGAACCACTCCCAGCTCTTTTTCCGTTTCCGTTAATACGGCGTCGGCAGCCGCCAGACCGTTAAACACTAGACTTTCTACATCCAACCCCACCTGTTGGACACATTTAGCCAAGTTGCGTAAAGCCGTGGTCGCTCCGGAAACAATATGGGTTTCGACCTGGAGACGGACGCCGGACATCCCTACGGGATCGAGAACTCCCTCCTGAGAATCAACATTATAGGAACGGGGAATAACATGGATAATTTCCCGCGATGAAGGGATAGAAATTGCCTGAGCCGCTTCAATAACGCGTTGGACATCACCGTTATTGATGCCGGTATCGGGTGAAGAAACAGCAACTACACCGGGAGAATTGACCGAAGATATTTGTACGCCGCCGACTGTAACATAAACTCCGGCGACAGTAACACCGGCCATCCGTTCGGACGCCGAAAGAGCTTCGCTGATCGCCTCAACTGCCTTGTCAATGTCAACAACGACCCCTTTTTTAATTCCTCGTGATTCTACGGAGGAGACACCAATTACTGCTAACCCTTCCTCTTCCGAGTATTGGGCGATAATAGAAACTATTTTATCTGAACCAATGTCTAAACCGGCGATTATTCTTTCCCGTGGCACGCTAGTAATTTAATTATTTCAATATTACCAGAGAAAGGACTTAATAAACAAGGTCTGTTTTGTCTAAACAAAAATGCTGTGAAGTGAGGATAACAACTAAAAGAGAAAAGACAGTGTAATTGGCAGCAAAAAAAGGGCGAACTATTGCCAAAATTTTCTTTGCGAAAATAATCTTCAATGATCCGCATTTGACTAAGTTTATTTAATGTAGGCCTTTGCCAAAGCTTAAAAAGGTTTGTTTTTTGGGAAAAAAGAAACAAAATTATTTCCCCAGATGTGAAATATGATTTTTTTTGCATTGAAAGAAAAACAAGGAACTAATTTTAGGGACTTTTTCTATTGATTGTGTTTGGATTTAGTTAATGAGAAGAATAAACAGTTTCTTTTCAAAAGACAATACTTTTGTTCTAACGGACAATAGTCTTGTTATAGCGCAAATCAATTTCAATAAAAAAATCACCTTTTTGCTGGTAGCGTTGCAGAATAGTTAATAGAAGAGATAACTTAGAAGAAAACTGCGGCCCGAGGGGGAGAAAAAATTTTTTGTCATCAGCGGTAAAAATTTTCAAACTTTGGTCGGGCAAAATTTCAAGGCGGGTAAATTGATAATTAGTTTCCTTTTTTAATTTATCTAAAGCCTGGAGAATTAAATTAATATTTTTCTCCGGTAAAAAATCTCCTTTTTTCAAGCTTCCTTCTTTAAGCTGGACCCGTGGTAGCGTTGCTCCGAGGTTTCCTTGCAATTGAAAATAAAGTAAAGCATCTTTGTCAACGAGAAATTCGCGCCCTTGGTTGACGATAATGAGCAGAGGTTGCCGTTCGCGGTAGTGAATAATTAAAGTATCGGGATATTTTTTTTCTATTTTTACCGCGGCCAGAGCAAGAAAATGCTGCGTTAAATCTTCTTCAATTTGCGCGGGGGAAAGAAGAAGGAGAGAACGAGCCCAATAACGCTGAAGATATTCTTTTAGTTCTTCTTCGCGCAAAACACTAGGATGGGGAGAATTAGTTTTTTGCAGGCGTAAATGACGCAAAAGAAAAATGTCGGAACGCAAAATAAGGTAGGCGGAAAGAAAAAGGAGGATAATAATTAAGAAAAGGCTGAGCGGCTTAAAAGGAATGACAATCCAAGAGCGGGGGGTGGGAATAAAAATTTTCGGGGAACGACGCAGGCGCTGGAGACGGCGTTGTAATCTCTTTCGCTGCCAGTATTTTCTAAGTCGCATAGCGCAAAATTTTCGCGGCAATTTTTTCACTGGCCCGTAGCGGCACTTCGGCACTTAATGATTGCGCTCGTTGCCAATATTCTTCATAGTTTGCGGCGAGATTTTCGATTTCTTCCCCCAGACGGGAGGGGCTCAGTTCTTCTTCGCGCAGAATGCGTCCACTGCCGGCATTGACAACGACGCGGGCGTTTTTGTATTGCTCATTATTTGTAACCCAAGGGATAGGAATAAAAATGGTTGGTAAGCCGAGGACCATGCTTTCATAAACCGTATTCGCTCCGGCCCGGCCGATGAGAAGATCCGCGGCAGTCCAAACTTCTTTTAATTCTTCCGCGCTAAGGTAGGGGATTAGATGATAATTTTTTTGTTGGGAAGGAGATAATTTTTCCCGCGCTTTTTTTAATTTTTCATAATCATGGTAACGCGGATTATCGCCGCATTGGTGAATGAGACGGTATTGCTTTGTTAATTCGGGGAGAAGCGGGAGGACAGTTTGATTGAGAAGGTGAGAGCCTTGCGCGCCGCCGGTAAGATAAATAGTTTTTAATTCCTGCTTTTTTTTCTTTTTTTGTCTCCTCTGGCGCGCTTGCAAAACTTCAGCCCTTAGAGGATTACCGGTGAGGGTTGTTTTATGAGGGGGAAAATACTTTAATGAACTGCGGAAAGTAATAAAAATTTCGTGCGCCAGATAAGCCGCAAGGCGATTGCTTAACCCCAAAGCTGCTGTTTGTTCATGGATTAGGATTGGGATACGCAGCAACCAAGCCGCAATCACCACGGGGACCGAAACATAGCCGCCAGTGGAAAAAACAACTGCGGGGCGAAAATGGAGAAGATGATAAAAGGACTCAATTAAGCCCGGCAGCACCCCTTTTAATAACCAAAGTGAGGAGAGAGAAAAGCGGCGTTGTAGTTTACCGGCGTGGATAAAGCGATGAGGCCAAGGGGTTTGCGGAAGAATTTTTTGTTCCAACGAAGGTTGGCGTACTCCTTCCATGGCCAATCTTCCTCCAAGATAAAGAATTTCGGCTTCCGGGCATTGTTGACGGATTTGTTGCATCACGGCCAAAGCCGGTGAAAGATGACCTCCTGATCCTCCACCGGTTACAATTATGCGCGGGACTTTGTTTTTAGCGTTTGATTCTTTTTTTTCTCGGGCCTTCATTGTTTTGTCGGGCGATGTTGATTAGAATACCTAAAATTATCCAGTTCGCCAAGAGTGAACTTCCCCCGTAGGAAATAAAAGGTAGGGGATCGCCGGTCAGAGGAATTAAAGCGACCATACTGCCCAGATTAAGGATTGTTGGGAGGGCAAGAAGGGCGGTTAACCCACTGCTCAGATAAAGAGCAGTCGGGTCAGAAGTGCGGCGGGAGAGCTGGAAGGCGTAATGGATGAGCAAAGCAAGAACCAAAGTTATGCTTAGACTCCCGATAAATCCAAACTCTTCCCCGATGACCGCAAAAATAGAATCAGTACTCACTTCAGGCAAGTATTGGTATTTTTGCCGTGAATATCCTAATCCT
>JALUVT010000134.1 GCA_027020325.1 bacterium | reverse complement strand
CCGAATCAACTTCCGCCCCCCTTCCCCCAATTCCACTTTTATTTCCTCGGCCCCGGCATCCAGAGCATTTTCCACCAATTCCTTAACCACGGTCAACGGGTTTTCTACCACCTCCCCCGCGGCAATTTGAGCAACAATTTCCGGCGGCAATCGCTGGAGCGGCATCAGAATATTATATTAATTAAAACCACTTTCAAACAAGCTCTCCTGCCGCCTTACTGCCTGGCGCGACGGCAAGAGCCGCTTTTGCTGGTGTTTCAAGCGCTGCAAAATCTCCCGCGCCCGGCGCAAAACCGAGGCGGGAAGCCCGGCCAGAGCCGCAACCTCAATTCCGTAACTCTGCCAAGCTGATCCGGGAACCACCCGATGCAAAAAAATAATTTCATCCCCCTCTTTTTCCACGGCCATCTGCCAATTGGCAATCTCGCTCCGCTGTCGTCCGAGCTGAGTTAATTCGTGATAATGCGTTGCAAAAAGCGTCAGGGGGCAGTTTTTTCCCCGCCGCGCCAAATATTCAACCACCGCCCAGGCAATACTCAGACCATCAAAAGTACTGGTGCCGCGGCCGATTTCATCCAAAATCGCCAAACTCTCACCCGTGGCATTATGGAGAATATTCGCTGTTTCCAACATCTCGAGTAAAAAAGTACTCTGCCCGCGGCTAATATCATCGGCCGCGCCAATGCGGGTAAAAATCCGATCGCGTAGAGGAATTATTGCTTTTTGCGCGGGGACAAAACTTCCCAATTGAGCCATGATCGTAATCAAAGCGGTCTGGCGCAGAAAAGTTGATTTGCCAGCCATGTTGGGTCCGGTAATCAGCCAAATCCGCGCCCCCTGCGGATCGAGCAAAAGATCATTGGCGACAAAAGGCTGCTCTAAAACCTGTTCCAGAACAGGATGGCGTCCTTCTTTAATCTCCAGCTTGCCCGCGCTCGTTAAAGAGGGACGGCAATAATTATTTTCCCGCGCCAATTCAGCTAAACCACAGTAAATATCCAGTGCGGCTAATTTTCGCGCCACCTCCTGCAAAAGATTGGTGAACGGCAATACTTTTTCCCGCAACTGCCAAAAAAGTTCTTCTTCCAGCTGGCGCGCTTTTTCTTCGGCCTCCAAAGCCAAAGCTTCCCGCTCTTTTAATTCCGGCGTAATAAAACGCTCCGCATTAACCAAAGTTTGTTTGCGCTGATAATCGGGGGGGACTTGGGCGAGATTGGCCTTACTGACCTCAATAAAAAAACCAAAAACCTTATTATATTTTACTTTTAATGAATTAATTCCCGTTCGTTCGCGTTCGCGGCGAGCATAATCTTCCAGCCAGCGCCGGCTGCCGGACATAATCTCGCGATACTGATCCAAAAGCGGCGAAACACCGTCGGCAATATAACCGCCCTGATTCAGGAGCAGAGGAGGATTGGGGCGCAAAGTTTGCTCCAGCAACTCAACCAAAGGCTCAAGCTGTCTCAGCAAAGCCGCGGGCAGCCAGCGCGCCCGTTCGGCCGCAGGCAACAGCGGTCCAATCTCTTTTGCCGCGCGTAAGGAAACCTGCAGTCCTTCCAAATCACGCGGATTAACTGTTTTCAGAACGGTCTTGGCCAGCAACCGCTCCAAATCCAAAATTCGCTGCAAATGGCGACGAATCTCAGCACTGCGCCGCGGCTGCTGACGGAAAAAATCAACCGCAGCCAGGCGTTGTTCAATTTTTTCTTTATTACGCAAGGGATAAAGCAGCCACTGGCGCAAAGTCCGTCTCCCCAAAGCAGTTACGGTGCGGTTCAAAACCGCCCACAAACTACCCTCTACCTCTCCGCTCCGCGAACGAAAAATTTCTAAATTGCGCAAAGTTGTTTCATCAAGCTGTAAAAATTCTTTCTCCTCCTGACGCCGCGGGGGACGGAGGTGAAGGAGACTTGTTTTCTGCGTCTCTTCTAAATAGGCTAATAAAATAGCAACTGCTTGCAGAGCGCTATAATCTCTTTTTTCTTCCAAACCAAAAGCAGCCAAGTTAGCCACGCGGTAATGTTGCCGCAAGCGGGGCAAAGCCTGGGACAAAACTTCCTCCCAGGGAGCAAAGGGAGTAAGACTGGCTTCACTCTCGCTTTGTAAAAGACGCAGCAGTTCCGGATTCTGATAATCAGCCGGAGAAAGGATAATCTCCCGCGGTTTCAACCGTCGAATCAGCTCGGGAATTGGTCCCCCCTCATTTTCCTGCTTGCGCCGCGGCTGAGTTTGGAAAAAAATTTCCCCGCTTGTTAAAGAAAGATAAGCCCAACCCCATTGACGGGAACGGCGAACAAAAGTAAGAAGCAAATTCGGACCCTCTTTTTCTTCCGCGGCCAAAAAAGTCCCCGGGGTTACGACCCGCACCACTGCACGACGAACCATTTTTTTCTGCGGCGCGGGTTTTTCCAATTGTTCACAAATCGCTACTTTATAACCGGCTTGAATTAACTTGGCCAAATAGGAATCCAGGGCATGATAGGGGATACCGCACATGGGAATTCGGCCATCCTGCCCGCGGGAACGCGCGGTCAAAGCAATTCCCAAAACCTCAGCCCCGATCTTGGCATCATCAAAAAAAAGCTCGTAAAAATCACCCAAGCGGAATAAAAGCAAACTATCACGATATTGCTGCTTAATCTCCCAATATTGCTGCATCATCGGCGTTTTGAACGGAGGAGCCGGGGTGAGCACCTTTTCTTTTTCCGCGCGATTTTTTTCTTTCATTCTTTTTCTATTATAACCGATTAACGGCGCAGGAGTTTTAGGGCTTTCTTTCAACAAAAATAATTGAAGAAAAATTTCTTGACAAGTTGTTTATAATAAAAATGTAAGTGAAAATTAATTAACGGCGAGAGCATTAAACGATGACGAAGAAGAGCGAACCGAACATTCAACCTCTTAATGACCGGGTCCTGGTTGACCCGATTTCTCAAGAAACCGAAACTGAAAGCGGGATTATCATTCCCGACACGGCTAAAGAAGAACGCCCCCAGCGCGGCATTGTTATTGCCGTGGGACCGGGACGGCGCAACAAAGACGGGGAACGCATTCCCCTCGAAATTGAAGTGGGGCAGGAAATTATTTTCCGTAAATACAGCCCCGATGAAATTGAAGTTGGTGAACACAAATACTATATTCTTAGTGAAAATGACATTTTAGCTGTTGTTAATAAATAATCATGGCCAAACAAATTATTTACAAAGAACAAGCACGAGAAAAACTAAAACGCGGGATTGATCAACTGGCCGCCGCGGTCGCCACTACCCTGGGTCCCAAAGGCCGCAATGTTGCTTTAGCCAAAAGTTTTGGCGGCCCCACGGTTACTCATGACGGCGTAACAGTGGCGCAGGAAATTGAACTCCCCGATCCCTTTGAGAACATGGGGGCGCAGTTGATTAAAGAAGCGGCCTCCAAAACCAATGATGTGGCCGGAGATGGAACCACCACTTCCGTTGTTTTAGCCCAGGCGATTGTTGATGAAGCTCTTAAAAATATTGCCGCCGGGGTTAATCCAATGACCTTGCGGGCGGGAATTTTGGAAGCAGTTAATAAAGTGGCCGCAGAAATTAAGAAAATGGCCAAACCGGTTTCGAGTAAAGAAGAAAAGGCGCAGGTGGCGACAATTTCAGCTGCGGATCCCGAGATTGGCCGTCTTATTGCCGAAGCACTGGATAAAGTCGGTAATGAAGGCGTAGTTACAGTTGAAGAATCAAAAGGGTTGGAATTTGAAGTTGATTACCGCGAGGGAATGCAGTTCGATAAAGGCTATGCTTCACCCTACTTTGTTACTGATCCCGCACGGATGGAAGCGGTAGTTGAAGATCCCTATATTTTAATTACGGATCAAAAGATTTCTTCCCTCAATGACATTCTGCCGTTGCTGGAAAACTTAATCAAAGTTTCCAAGAACCTCGTCGTTATCTGTGAAGATATTGAAGGTGAAGCATTGGCGACTTTGGTCGTCAATAAACTGCGGGGTACTTTTAATGTTTTGGCCGTCAAAGCGCCGGGCTTTGGTGATCGCCGCAAGGCCATGCTCGAAGACATTGCTGTCTTAACCGGAGGCAAGGTTATTTCCGAAGAAGTGGGACGAAAACTAGACAGCGCAACCTTGGAAGATTTAGGCCGCGCGGACAAAGTTGTTTCCAATAAAGATGAAACAGTTATCGTTGGCGGACGCGGAGAGCAAAAGAATATTGAAGCCCGCATGGCGCAGATTCGCGAACAAATCAAAACTACAGACTCTGATTATGACCGCGAAAAACTTGAGGAGCGCTTGGCCAAGTTGGCCGGGGGGGTCGCGGTGCTGGGGGTTGGTGCAGCAACTGAGGTTGAAATGAAGGAAAAGAAACACCGCGTTGAAGATGCCGTTGCCGCAACCCGGGCGGCAATTGAAGAAGGAATTGTTCCCGGCGGGGCGGTTGCTCTCCTCCGCGCGCGGCAAGTTTTGGAGAAAGAAAAAGAGCACTCCGTGGCCTATAAAATTGTCTACCGCGCGCTGGAACAGCCTTTGCGTCAATTGGTCAAAAATGCCGGCTATGATGACGGCTGGGTGCTTAATGAAATTATGAAAGAAGAAAAAGTTGACTATGGATTTAATGTCTTAAAGGGCGAGTTTACTTCAATGTTTGAAGCCGGAGTTGTTGATCCGGCCAAGGTAACCCGCTCGGCGTTGCAAAATGCCGCTTCGGTGGCGGTGATGATTATTACTACCGAAGCTCTGGTCGTTGATTTACCGGAGAAGGAAGAAAAGAACAACCTCCCCCCGGGCATGCCTCCCGGAGGAATGTAAGGGGTAATTAATGAAAGACTTTTTAATCATCACTGCCTTTTTGGTAGTTTTTGCTATTCTCTTGGGGACTTTGTTCTGGTTACTGGACTGGGCTTCTCTAAGTCATCTCCAATTATTGTTTTGGAAATTTCTTCTTCTCTTTTTCTTTTCTTTGGCTGGAGTAATGATCAGTGTTTGGTTTCTGCACCGCAGTACAATTGGCCAGCCGCAATCCTTAAAAAGCTAAGAAGAAGGGGGGGATTTTTTCCAACGGGCTAAAAAAGTCGTCAGTTGTTGAATCTTTTTTTGTAGCCGCGATAATTCCTCTGGTGCAAGAGAATTTTCTGCTTCAGCTCTTTTTAATTGAGCAATAAGATGCTGTAATTCTTTTTGGTAGAATAATTTTTTCGCTTCCTCAACTGCGCGCTGGGCTTCGGCCAGAAAATCATCGGGGGTTTTTAAGTCCAAGAGACTCAAAGCCAAACGCTGGGCTAAGGAACGCGCGGCTGGTGGAAGTTGCGCCAGCACTTTTTCCAATGAGACTTCTTTTGCCGCGGCCACGATTTGCTGTAAGAGTTGATAAATTTGTTTTTGCTTTTGCCGCGGCCAAAACTTTTCTTCAAGCTCCAAAACTGTTTTCTGCCATTCAGCGAGAGACCAAAGCCAAGAAGGGGCCTGCAGCATTAACTGCAGTAAATAATCGGTTACTACTTCCTGCCGCGAACGCTGCAGCAACACAAAATCCTCTTTTTTTCTTTCTTCGGGCCCGGCAAGAGGGGAGGGGGCGGAGCTTAAACGCGAAAGATCCGCTTTCAATGCTTCCTCCTCTACAGCGAGAAAATCGGCCAATTGCTGACAATAATTCTGCCGCGCCAATTCACTGGGTGCGGCCTGATAAAAAGGAAGGACAAATTTTAATAACGCCAATTGCCCGGCCGGCTGCTGCAAATCAAAACGCCGCGCCCCCTCTTGGAGAAGGTAGGTAAAGCCGTCAACTGCGCCCGCTAAAACTTTTTTTAATTCTTGCGGCCGGGAACGCAGCAGTTCATCCAAATCTTGCGCCCCCGACCAATGTAGAACGCGGCTTTTTAATCCTGCTGCTTCAAGCAAAGGCAAGGCTCGCTCCCGCGCCCGTTGCCCGGCCTCGTCTTGATCAAAAGCCAGATAAACTATTTCCACTTGCCGCTGCAGCAATTGGACCTGTTCCGCAGTTAAGGCTGTTCCCAAAGGAGCAACAATTAAGGGCCACCCCTGTTGATGGGCGGTTAAAACATCAAAAAGGCCTTCGACCAGAATAATTTTCTTTTTCTCTTTTAAGGCTGAACGCGCTTGGTAAAGACCGTAAAGGAAACGCCGTTTTTGAAAAAGAATTGTTTCCGGTGAATTAAGATATTTGGCGGCAACATTTTTTTCTAAAGCACGACCGCTAAAGCCAATCAATTGCCCCCATTGGTTGCGAAGGGGAAAGATAATCCGGTCGCG
>JALUVT010000133.1 GCA_027020325.1 bacterium | reverse complement strand
TTCTTTTCACAATTTTGTTGAAGCTGATAAATTCCCGACAGTTCTGAAATTATTCTTCCCTTTATTAAAATATTATATTGATAAACTCGATTATCGCGTTGCCTCTTCCTTAACCGCAAGAAAGCTGGCCCAAGAAATTGCTCCGGGCAATTATGAAGTGATTCCTCCGGGAGTTGATGTTAATTTTTTTGCCCGGGGAGAAAAAAAACGTGCTTGGCCCGCAGATTGGATTGAAATTTTGTTTGTCGGACGATTAGATGAACGCAAGGGCCTGTTTTATTTATTAAAAGCGTACTCTTTGCTAGAAAAAAAAGACTTGCCTGTGGCTTTGACTGTTATTGGTCGAGGGCCGCAACAAGAGGGGGCGCAGTCATTTGTGAAAAAGAATAATTTACAACGAGTTAAATTTTTGGGTTTTGTTCCCGATGATACTCTGGCCGCACACTATCGCGGAGCAGATATTTATTGTTCCCCCGCCACACGCGGAGAATGCTTTGGGATTGTTTTGATCGAAGCCATGGCCGCTCGTTTACCCATCGTTGCCTTTCATAACCCCGGCTATATTAATGTTTTGCGGGGGTTGGGGAGAAAATTTTTGATACCTAACCGTAATTACCAAGCTTTAGCTCAAGCTTTGGAGTTTCTTGTTCGCCGGCCTCGCTGGAGAGAACGGTTAAGTGAGTGGAGTTGGCGAGAAGTGCAACAATATGATTGGCAGCAGGTAGGGGAGCGTTATTGGAGAATTTACGAGTCTCTAATTAAATAATTAATTTATGTCTAACTTAGGGGAAATTGTACTTAAACGCCCCTTTTATAGTCCTTCTGTTGGTTCCCTATCCTTTTTTCAAGTTTTGCGACGAACCGAAGAATACATTGATCAAGATCCGCACACCCAATATCAATTAGTAATCGGAAGTGATTCTCAAGTTAAACATTCACGGCGGGTTGATTTTGTGACGGCGATTATTGTACGCCGGATTGGGCGGGGAGGAATTTACTTTTGGCAGTGTCTGGTTGAGGAACGCCAATATTTTTTGCGTGATCGTATTTATCACGAAGCCCTGCTTTCTTTAAATTTAGCCCAAAAGTTTTTGCAACATTTTCCTTTGTCCCTGCTTCGTTGTTATCAGTTAGAAATTCATGTCGATGTTGGATTTGAGGGTGAAACGAGATTAATGCTTAATGAAATTGTGGGCATGATTAGGGCTTCGGGCTTCCGGGTTCAGACAAAACCTTGCGCTTTTGCTGCGGCCAGTGTTGCTGATCGTTATACTTAAAAATCATCTAAGGGTGGATTAAGATTGAGTTTTGAAAATAAATTGAAAATGATGGTTAAGGGAAAAATCTTTCCTGGGGTCGGAAAGATAACGCGTCTTGTTTTATATCTTCAGCTGTTTGCTTTTTTCTCTTTTTTAATTGGAATGGGGATTTGGTCTTTTCGACTTCAGGAAAAAAAATTAAATCAAACTAATCAATTCTGGCAACAGACTTTAGTTTTGTTGCGGTTGCATAAATTACAGAAAAAAGCGGAGAGCGTTCAAGCGAATTATTCGCGAATTGATATTGAGTTGCCGGGAATCTCAACTGCTTCCGCAGATTTTTTCTTAAGCCAATACCGAGCGGCGATTCGAAATAAAGAACTGCGGCGCGCGGCCTATTTTATTGAAGTGGCTGATCGCCAATCAAAAGCGATTTTGGCGCAACAAAATTTGATTATCCCCAAAGAAGTTCAGCGTTTAGAGAAAAGCTTAGATGATAATTTGAGGGAAGGGGAGGAAATATTTGCAGTTGTCGATGATATTAAACAGGATCTAGAAAGGTTACGAAAAAGGCAATCTAGTTTGGCTAAATTAAAACAGTTGCGGCGTTTAATGTTTGTTTTGGCCGGGCGCTTGGCGCAGCGGCGGCAGGAAATGGCGGAAGCAGAAAAAAAGATTGTTGTTGTCAAAAGCGATTTACGAGTTTATATGTACGAAAACGATAAATTAATTCATACGATTCCAGTTTCCTTGGGACGGCAGGATCATGAGACACGGAGTGGGGAATTTAAAATTCTCGATAAAATTGAAAAAGCTTGGGGGTATTATCAAATTTGGATGCCTTATTGGATGGGAATTTATTTTGCTGGATCATCGGAAAATGGTTTTCATGGTATTCCTTGGGACAGCGCTGGTGTGCGTTATTGGGAAAAAGATATTGGAAAAAATAATGTTACCTATGGTTGCATTATGGCTGATGACAAAGAAATGCGTCGTTTGTATAATTGGGCTGAAGTAGGAACTAAAGTCATTATTCAAGATTAATGCTTTTATTAATTCATATTCCTAAATCAAGATTAAAACTAATGGCCCAAGTTTTTTCCCGCCTCGGGGGGCCAACAGTCATGATGCCTTTATTAGTTCTATTTTTATTAGAACAAGGAAATTTATTGCACCTCCAATTTCTCCCGCTGATAATTTTGATCTTAACTTTGACTTGGCTATTACCAATTTTATTTTTTATTTTCTGTTATCAGCGTGGTTGGATTAGTGATTGGAATGCGACCCAACGACGAGAACGCCTTCTCCCTTATACTTTTACCTGGCTTTGTTATACTTTACTCATTTTAAATTTAGATAAAATAGGATTAAATATTTCTATTCAGAGTATTTTCCTAAAGTTTTATTGGTTGTTATTTTTGTTGTGGTTTATTACTTTTTTTTACAAAGTTAGTGTTCATGCTGCCTTAAATACTTTTGCTGCTTTTGTCTTTATTAATTTGCTGGTTCCAAAAAATTCTATTTATAGCTTATTCTTCTATGGATTGGCTTTGCTTTGGATTTTTCTGGTAGCTTGGTCTCGTTTATATTTACGCCGCCATACAGTGGGACAGTTATTGCTGGGATTTTTACTGGGCTGTTATAGCTTTTATTTTTGGCCTCTATTATTTGAAAGTTGGATAATTTAGATTGTAATTTTTTTGCTTTTTAACAAAATAAATATTGGTTTAATAGCCTAATTGTGCTATATTTTTAATATGTCGCGACGGACGAAAGTTAGCCCTCCACTCCGCTTCCAGTCCGTGCAGGTGGTTTTGCCATCACAATTACCTTTTGAAGAAGGGACAAGTTTGTCGCAAGAAGACGCTTGTGTACGGCTAGCTTTTCAACTTTTGGTCGAGCGAGTTTTGGCTAAACAAGGGCTTGCAAATGTTGGGGAGGGGGAAGAAGAATTTCTCTTTGAGGTTTAATTGGTTTTTATTATAAGGTAAATACGCCTTGCGCATGTTTTTATTTTACTTCTTGACAGCTTTTGTTACCTCATTTTAAAGTATTTTGTAGTCTAATAGCTGCCCATGTTTTGGCAACGCCTTTTAAATTTTAAGAAATTATTTTTGGTTGTTTTTCCTTCGATTACTGTTTTTTTCCTATTTTTGTTGGTAGCACAGGTTTTTGCAGTTGCTTTCGAGGATTCATTTAAAGTCACCGTTTCTGATTCTGCTACGGGACAAACAACTTCTTATACATTTTCTTTCACAGTTCCTAATGATTTAAATTTGGGGACTGGGGAGATGGGGGCAATTAATATTAATACTTTTTATAACCCCAATACACCAGAACAGCCAGCTGATAGTGATCAGGTAAATTTTTCTCAGGCTTCATTAGTAAGTAGTACTGGTTTGACGGGCGTTTCTTTGTTTCCGCATGATCCGGGACAGGCGCCCAATAGTGTTTCTTTGGGTTTCACTTCCTCGCTTAGTGCGGGGACTAAGGTCTCGGTTGTTCTTAGTGGTGTTGTTAATTCTCCGCGTGATGGCTGTCATGGGTTGCGAATTGCAGTTGGTAAGGCGGCACAAAACGGTGAGCCGCTTTGGGAAGTTGAGGGAGAGCAAAATGGGGCTTTTTGTTTGGGCGATTTAATTAAAGGACGGATTGTTGATCCTAACGGGCAAGGTGTTCCTGGTATTGGAGTAGAGTTGCATAACCTTGATTACAGTGTTGCTTACCAAGGGGGGACAGATCAAAATGGTTTCTTTAGTTTTTATTCAGCAACTACTGATGATTATATTTTAGAAGTTTGGTTGGGGCCGGGAAGTAATTATCTTCCCCCTGAGAATCTGCCTAAGTTGACTTATCAAGGAGGGCAGGTTGATTTGGGTGATATTAGTTTGCGGGTTCCGGTAAAAGTTATTAAAGGGAAGGTTACTTTTAAGGATGGTTCTATTCCTAAAAATGTTTCCGTTGGAGCTAATCTTAGAGGAGGGCGGCAATGGATTTCCGCTGAAGTGCAGAGTGATGGGACTTATCAATTAGGAGTATCTGGAGGAGAGTGGGAGGTTATGCTTAATCCAGTTTGGGATGAGCAAGGGCAGCAAAAACCGGCTGATTGGGCTTATATGGCGCCGCCGAAGTTAGTTTCTTTTGCTAAAGATAATAGTGCAGAAACGACAACTATTAATTTTACAGTGGTTAAGGCCTCGGCGGTGGTGAAGGGGAAAATTGTTTATCCCGATGGGAAGCCGGCTCCGGGGGGAGGGGTTGATGTGAGGAGTATTGATGGAAAGGGATCGGGCGGTGGTCTTAATCCGGATGGAACTTTTAGTATTAATGTTCCGGCGGGGCAGTATAGTCTTAATGTTTTCTTGGATGATCAAAGTTATACTCTCCCTTCTATGCCTCCTTTTACTTTGAAGGATAATGAGACTAAAGATTTGGGAACAATTAAATTGGTGAAGAAAAATGAGCATATTAAGGGTAAGGTTATGAATGAAAAGGGGAAGGGTATTGAAGGAATAATGGTGGAGGCCTGGAGTCCTAGTGATGGGGGATGGACTGAGGCGACAACAGGGAAAGATGGAGTTTTTGATCTTTTAGTATCTCCCGGAGAATGGGAGGTTACACCTCGGGAGGGTAATGGTTATGTTTATATGAGCGGACCACCGCGAAGGGTGAAGATAAAAGAAAAAGAGACTGTTAAAGGAATTAATTTTACGATGGTGACGGCGAGTGCAAAAATTAAAGGGGTTGTTAAAGATTCTCAAGGGCAGACAATGAATGAGTTGTTTGGCTGGGTAGAAGCAATGAGGGCGGGCGGAGATCCAATTCCTGGTCCGGGGACAGAATTAAGCAATGGTAGTTTTTCTTTAAGTGTTCCAGCAGGAGCTTGGCAGATAAACCTCTTTTTACCTCCGGGTTCTGAATATTCAGCCTTAATGAGCAAGGAGATTAAGATTAAAGATGGTGAGACCAAAAATATTGTGATTACAGTTAAAAAGAATGATGCGCAAATTGTTGGGGAAATAAGAGACGAGGATGGTAATTTGGTAAAGGGTCAGCAGATAGAGGTTTTTGCTCATTCTCCGACCGGAGGGATGAAAGATGCTTTTGTTGATCCTCAGACAGGTAAATATACTCTAGATGTTTTGGGTGGAACGGCTTGGTTTTTGGGCGTGTTTGTTCCGCCAGACTCTGGTTATATGATGATTCCCCCCGATGATGCTAAAACCGAGGTTAAGCCCGGGGGTAAGGCCACGAAAAATTTTACCCTTCTAAAAGCTAATGCTACCTTAGAAGTTACAGTATTAGACCCCCAAGGGAAGAAACTCGATGGAGTCTTTGTTTTCGCTGATAGTAATTTGGGTCAGCCCGGCCAACCTGGAGATAAATTTGGAGGTAAGGGCGGTATTCATACGGGAGATTTGGCTGCAGCTGGAGTAGCTACATTAAAGGTTCCGGCAGGAACTTACCAAGTTGGTTCTGGTGCCCCGTCTGATATCGGTTATATGAATCCAGATTTTAAAGAAGTTACTATAAAGAAAGGGGAGACAAAGAAGGTTACCTTAAAATATAAATCTGCTGATGCCGTTATTAAAGGGAGCATATTTTTAAATGGAAAGAAGCAGGAGGCTTTTGTTTGGGCTTGGTCTGAATCAGGAGCTCATGCCGAGACAATGAGTTTTAATGGTGACTTTACCTTGAATGTTACTCAAGGTGATACTTGGCATGTTGGAGCTGATTATAATAGTCCCGAAGGAAAGCTTTATCAAAGCAAAGAATATTTGGTTGTTGTTGATGAAGCTTCGGAGAAACAAGATCTTGTTTTAGAAGAGGCTAAGTTTACGGTCCCTCCATCGGTATCGCAGAATTTTAATGCTACTAGTCCGGCAACAATAACTTTGCAGAATGGAGCAGTGATTAGTGTCCCGGCGGGGGCGATTACTCAATCGGGAACAGTAACAATTATCGCCACTCCAACAGCTCAATTAGCGAAACAAAAGAATATTCGTCCATTAGCTTTTGGTTATGACTTGCAAGTTTTGGTTAATGGTACTCCCTATAAGTCTAGTTTTAAGCAGGATGTAACGATAAGTTTTCCCTATACTAAAGAAA
>JALUVT010000132.1 GCA_027020325.1 bacterium | reverse complement strand
AAGGGAATTTCCGTAATTTAAAAAAATTTGTTCACCAGCAGGGCTGGGAAAAAGTAGCGGGAATACTTTTTGATCTCGGTCCTTCGCGTTGGCAGATCAAATTTGCGGGACGGGGTTTAAGTTTTGCGGCCGATGAATTTTTGGATATGCGTCTTAGTGATGAATTAAAAGTTACCGCGGCGGATTTATTGAATGCTTTAAGTTTACAGGAATTAACTAAATTGCTGCGTCTTTACGGCGATGAAGAAAATGCTCAACTTATTGCTCAAAATATTATTAACGCGCGTCGATTAAAACCCATTCAGCGGACGCGGGAGCTGGTGGAAATAGTGAAAAAAAGTCAGAGAAAAAAAATTCGTCGCGGCAAAATTCACCCCGCGACGCGGGTCTTTATGGCCTTGCGGATTGCGGTGAATGATGAATTAAATAATCTGCGCCGGGCTTTGTCGCAAGTGCCGGATCTATTGTTGCCGCGAGGGAGGGTGGCTGTTATCAGCTTTCATTCCCTTGAGGACCGGATTGTTAAAAACTTTTTTCGTCAGCAGGCTGATGCGGGGAGGCTAAAAATTATTACTCCCAAACCAATTCGGCCGCAGGAAGATGAGGTTAGGGTTAATCCAGCCGCGCGTTCGGCCCGGTTGCGGGTAGCTGAATTAAGATAATGATTAAAGCTAAAATTAAAACTAAATTTTTGCCCTTAACTCATTGGTCTCAGCCGCGCTCACGCGCGGAAGGGAAATTGATTCCTTTTTCTTTACTGGGACAAAGTTCAAGAAAAAGAGGGTTAATTTTTATATTTTTGTTTTTTTTGTTAATTGGGGGACAAATATTTTTTAGTAATCGTCTGGCGGTGCGGGGGGAGGAAATTGAATATTACCAACAAAAATTAGCGGCCTTGGAAAAAGAAAAAGAAAGATTAGAGCATGAAATTAATCAGACCGCTTCTCTTCAATATATTGAAAAAAAAGCACGAGAGCGCTTGGAGATGAAAAAAGTAGAAGAAGTTATTTATTTAACTCCGGAACATTTTGCGGCCCGCCTCCCATAGAGAATGAGGAAAAAAAGGAAAAAAAAACAACCCTTCCGGGGGCGATTCTATTTGTTGGCTGTTTTTTATTATGGATTTTTTTTGTTGCTGGGACTGCGTTTATTCTATCTTCAGCTTTGGCAGCACCGTTTTTATCTCGCATTAGCAGAAAATCAGCACTGGCGGCGGGAAATTTTGCCTGCACAACGCGGCCGAATCCTCAGTCATGATTATTATCCTTTGGCCGATAATTTAACGACCTACCGCCTTTTTTTAATCTTACCGCAGTTTAGCTTAAGCGAAGCAAAAGAAAAAACTTTATTAAGTTCAGGCGTTGAGCTCAAACAATTTTCCCCTTGGCAAGAATTAAAAAATTTTTTGTTGCAGGAAAAGGTTTGGAGCGAGGAAGAAGGGGAAAAGATGGAGGAGCAATTACAAAAAATTTTGGCTGGGGGGCGAATTCAATGGCTGTTGATTGCTCGAGAAGTAGGAGAAGAGAGTAGGGAAAAATTGGAAAAAATGTTTCGAGGAATTTATTTACAACCCGAAGCCAATCGTCTTTACCCCGAAGGGAAACTCGCGGCTCAGGTTCTGGGGTTTTTGGGCGAAAATGAAGAGGGAGAAGCACAGGGCTATTTTGGTTTGGAAGGTTTTTATAATGGAGATTTGCAGGGACAGGAAGGATGGCGTTTTTGGGAAAAAGATGCTCTTGGAAATCCGATTCCTTTGGGAATCTATCGCCTTCAACCTCCGCGAGACGGACGGGATTTAGTTTTGACAATTGACCGTAATTTACAGTATCTCTTGGAAGAAAAACTGAATGCCGGGGTAGAAAAGTATGGGGCCAAGAGTGGAACATTTGTGCTCCTTGATCCTACCAGTGGAGCGGTATTGGCAATGGCTAGTGTTCCCTCTTTTCTTCCTTCTCAATGGCGGGAGGAGGAAGAGGAAAATCTAGTTAATCGTGCTATTGGGCAAACCTATGAACCCGGATCAGTGCTTAAAGTTTTGACAATGGGGGCGGCACTGGAAGAAAAAGTTGTTGAGCCGCAGACTCGTTGTCCTTGTCAAGGACCTTTAACTATTCAAGGACACACGATCCGTACCTGGAATGACCGTTATTACCCTCAGGAGACAATGGCCGAAATTTTACAGCATTCCGATAATGTGGGTGCGGCTTGGGTGGCGCGGAAACTGGGGCTGTCGCGTTATCTTAAATACCTGCAGCGGGCGGGGTTAGGAGAAAAAACAGGTATTGATCTTGAAGGGGAAGAGGCGGGAATTGTTAAACCGGCTGAAGACTGGCAGGAAATTGACTTGGCTACAGCGGCTTTTGGGCAAGGAATATCGGTTACTCCGCTGCAATTAAGCCTCATTTTTGCTGCTGTTGCTAATGGAGGGTTAAAACCCCAACCCTATGTCGTGGAAAAATTAATTGACAACGGGCGCGAGATTAAACTTTCTCATCGCCCGCCCCAGCGTCTTTTTAGTGAAAAAACAAGTGCTATTTTACGGCAAATGCTGCGCGATGTCATTCGGAAGGGAGAATTTAAGTGGTTTGTGCGCCAGGCGGGGCTGGAAAATTTCCCCTTGGCCGGTAAAACTGGGACCGCGCAAATTCCCCGTGCTGGAGGTTATGATCCGCGTAAAACCAATGTTACTTTTGTTGGTTTTGCTCCCCTCAAGCAGCCGCGTTTTGTCTTGTTAGTAAAATTAGAAGAACCAACAGCATCAATTTATAGTGCCGAGACCGCTGCTCCTCTTTGGTTGGAGATGGTGAAAGAGTTGATTCTTTACTTCAACCTGACCCCGGAATAAGTGTTGCGCTGCGGGGTCGGGGACATTAGGATAAAATAGATCTAATTTAGCGTGAGCTTCCCGTCCGTAAGCGTGTGGGGGGCCTTAAATTAAAAAGGGGAAGAGTAGAAAATGGTGAGGCGGGTGGGACTCGAACCCACGACTCTCAGCTTAAAAGGCTGATACTCTACCACCTGAGTTACCGCCCCTTTGCCTTATTTTAACACTTTTTCTTTTTCAAAAAAAGTATTTGCTAAAAGTTAAGCCGCTGAAGATAAGAAAAAAAAGGAAGGCGAGAAAGAAAAATATTTGTCCCCCGGGTGAAGGTTGTAATTCAGGAGCTAATCGTTGGCGGTTGAGCCAGGCGACAAGGGGGAAAAGAATGGTCATTGCTACTGCATTGAGAATCGCGGCCAAGGTAAGTAGGAAGCGTGGTTCTTGTAATCCCGCGGCAAGAATAATTATTCCCAAAACAATTTGTCCCCAAAGGGCGAAATAAAAGGCACGCGAAGCCTGAACTTTGATCCCGGGGCGCCAAGAAAGAAGAAGAATATTTTCGGCAATAATTCGCGCTGATGATTCTAATACTCCCAATTGGGTGGAATAGAGCATCAACGCGGCAATGAGGAGAAAAAGAATTCCTCCGCTGGCACCGAGATTTTTGGCAATGACTGTTTTTTCTTGGAAAATAAAGTTGAGTCCTTGAGCATCAGCTTGGCCCCAAAGAAGACTGCGGGCTAAAACCGCGAGGAGAACAATGGTCAAAAAACCCAGCAACCAGAAAACTAAGGCATGTTCTGTTTTTATTAATCGCCACCAGTGTTGAAATTTTTCTTTATTTTCTTTTGTTAAAGGAAAAGTTTCGCCTTCTAAGAGTACTTTTTCTTTTTTCCTTTGAAAAAGAGAGCTAATTTTACTGCTGTAGCGCCCCATCCCCAGTCCCTTTTCCTTAACATAATAAGATTGGGCTAAATTGAGATTCCCCCCGGCCCCGGAATAGGCAAAAGCCCCTAAAAACGAGGCCCAAGAGACCCCGGCGGGAAAAAGCCACCACCATTCTTTAAGACCTTGAGAATTTATTGAATAGCCGCGACCAATCAAGCCCGCCGCTAATTCAAGCCAGTCGCGAGAATTGGTTAATAGAATAACTAAGAGCAAAATTAGCGGTAGCCCCAAAAGGATAATCGTCCGTTGAATCCATTCCATGGTGCGATAAAGAGTTTTTCCTATGGTTAGAATTAAGCCGGTTAAAATAAGGAGGGCGATACTAAGAAATGTTTCCTGCCTCGGTCCCCAGTTAAAAAAATAACTAAAAATTTGACTGGTAGCACTAGAAAATCCGGGGAGACTCCAGGGAATGAAGGTGCTAACAATAAACCAGAGCGGCCAGAAACGGCTCAGACGGCGGAATCCGACAAAAATACTCTCGCCCCAAACCAAGCTGTAACGCATAATCTCCAGATTAAGAAGAAATTGGAAAGTTATTCCCAAAGCAGCACCCCAAATCAGCCCCAAACCATAATTGGCCGCCAAATAGGGCCAAAGAATTAATTCTCCACTTCCTAAAGCTAATCCAAGGAGAATAAAAGAGGGCCCCAAGACATTTTTTAATCGCGGAGCAGGCGGCAGATCTTTCATGATTTTATTTTATAATTTAGAGGAGAAAATTTCCAAATAGTTTGGTTTTATAGCTTCCGCAAAACAAAATTTCCTATTCCTTGTCTCCGCGGTGAATGAATTATCTACTAAGGCCATAGCTTTACATTTGGAAAAAAATTGTTACAATTAAAAAAGAATCGTGATTGCCACAGTGAAAATTTTTAATCTTGAGTTAAAGTAGGAAAGGAGGTGAAGAAAGTGAAGAAGTTTTTTTTGATTTTAGGAGTACTGTTTTTAGTATTTTCTTTTTCTTTAAGCTCAGCGCGGGCTGAAGTAGTGGCCGAAACTAATCTTCCTGCACCGGGAATTCTTCCCGACAGTCCTTTTTATTTTTTCAAGACTTTTTGGGAGTCGGTTAACCTTGCCCTCACTTTTAATCCCGTTGCCAAGACCGAAAAAATGATGCATTTTGCTGAGAAGCGCTTGGCCGAAGCTCAGGCTTTGGTTGAAAAAGGGAAGGATGATCTCGCGGAGAAAGTTTTGGCCAAATATCGCAAGCAAGTCAGTGCAGTAGTGCAAAAAGCGCAGAAATTATCGGGGCAGGGAGAGAAGGCGGATCAGGCTTTGAGTAAGGTAACGGAAAAAGCATTAAAGCATGAGGAAGTTTTGACCGATCTCTATAAGAAACTTCCGCCGCAAGCTCAACCGGCAGTGGCGGCGGCGCTGGAAGCGAGTATGAAAGGTCAGCAGGAGGCATTTCAAGCCTTAAGTGAACGAGAAAAGGTGAAAATGTGGCCCACGGTGAATAAAAAAGTTAGTCGGGTCAAGACTTTGTTGCAGAAATTAAAAAAGGAAAAGGAAGAAAAAAAGCGTGAGGCGGGTTTGCGCCAACCGCAGCCAATTCCTACTCCGGTCTTGCTGAGAAATCTGCGGCAGTTGACAAAATTGCACGAAGAGATTGAAGAATGGCGCGAACAATTGGAGCCGACAATCACGGTGATTAGGCCTACGGTGGAAGCGTTGAAGGAGCAGAAAAAAGAACTGCGGGAAGAGCTTGAACCAACTGCCGAAGCATTAAAGAAACAGCTGGAAGAAATTCGGGCTACGGTTCAGCCGACTAAAGAAGCGTTAAAGAAGCAACTTGAGGAGGCGCGAAAAGAAAGAGAAAAAACCACTACTGAAGCCCAAGAAAAAGCCGCGGAGGTAGTCGAAGAAGCGCAAAAGACAGCGCAGGAGGCAACGCAAAAAGCGCAGGAAGCAGTTGAGGAAGCGCAAAAGGCAGTAGAAGAGGCAACGGAAGCGGCCCAAGAAGCGGTCTCGCAAGAGCAAGAATTGCAGGAGGAGCTGAAAGAGAAGCAAGAAGAGCTGGAAAAAGAGCTTGGGAAATTAACGCCAACGCTCGTAGTGCCAACGCGGACTCCGACTTTTGTTAAAACACCGACCTTGATTAAAGTCCCGACCCTGCTTGATTAAAAGGTTTAACTTTAATCTTGCGGGGAGCGGGAAGAGAGAAGAGAGAGTGGGCTACTGGAGAGAGGAAAAGGAGAAAAGAGGGAATTCTTGTCTTGAGCTTGTCCGGGCGGGGATCCTTTTGTTATCATAGTTTTTAAATGACCAATACCCAAGTCCCGCCCCAAGCTCAAACTTTCTCGCGGCAGACAAAGAAGAAAGTTGATTTGGATCAAGAGTTAAAACGGTTGGAGCGTGAATTAGCGCAAAAAATTCGTCAGATTCAAGACCGTCCGTTTTTCGCGGCTAAGGGAGAGGAATTGAAAACCGAAGCAGTTTTACGAGCCGAGGAGATGGAAAAAGCTTATCAAGAATTTCGCGCTCAAGTACGGGAGTTGTTAAGTCAGATCGCGCCGGAAAAAATTTTAAAGCCGCGGGCGAGGAAGAATTAAGCGCAAGAAGAGTGGTTGTAAAATAAGAAAAAAATAGTATTAATATAATATTTTTATCAGACCATGAGCAAAGTAAATTCAAGCGAATTTTGGTCTCCAACAAATAAAGGGGAGGCGCGTTTGCCCCTGACAAGAGGGGCCATTGAAGAAATCAAAAATTTTTGTGATAACCCCGATGATGCAAGGA
>JALUVT010000131.1 GCA_027020325.1 bacterium | reverse complement strand
GCCCGCTATGTCTTTCTCGCCGCCGGAACTGGAATTACCCCCATCCGCAGCATTATCTTCCAAGCTTTTTATGAAAAATATTGGGGAGAGTTCTGGCTTTTTTATAGCAACCGCTATCCTTCATCAAGCCTTTTTCTTGATGAATTCCAACAATTGAAAAATCCTCATTTCCATTTTATCCCGACAATGACGCGCCTAAAAGAAAAAAAAGAGCCTTGGAGAGGGGAACGAGGGAGGATCAACTACTCCCTTCTTGCCCGTTACTTGCCGACTTGGGATAATATCTATTATCTGGTTGGCCCGCCGCAGTTCGTCAAAGATATGCGGCAACTACTGTTAGAACAAGGCCTTACAATTGACAAAATTAAATGCGAAGCTTGGTAAATCTATTATTCCGCAGGGAGAAAAAAACTTTCTCTCCTCCCCGTATTTATTACCTTTTCTTAGCTCTGCGGCCGCAGCAATGGGTGAAGAATCTTTTTCTTTTTGCTCCCCTGCTCTTTGCGTTGGAATTCAATAACTTCACTGCTCTTTTCCGCACTTTAATCGCCTTTGTTCTTTTTACTGCCGCCGCGAGCGGGGTCTATTTATTAAATGATTACTTTGATTTGGAACAAGATCGCCTGCACCCGAAAAAGAAAAATCGTCCGTTGGCAGCAGGAAAAATTTCAATCCCCCTTGCTTGGACGACAAGTATTTTCCTCCTCAGCTCTAGCCTCATCCTAAGTTTTCTTTGGTCTCCCGCCCTGGCTGCAGTAATTTTTATCTATATCAGCGTCAATATTCTTTACTCCCGTGGCTTAAAAGAAATGGTCATCGTCGATGCAATGTCTTTTTCTCTTTTTTTTATTCTCCGTCTTCTGGCCGGGGCCTTGGTGAATAAAATTCTTCTTTCTCACTGGATTATTATCTGTACCGGTCTTCTTTCTCTCCTCATTGCTTTTGGAAAACGCTATCAAGAACTAAAACACCTCGGCCGCAAAGCCGCCGCCCATCGCCAGGTCCTGGGAAAATATAGTGCCAATTTTCTCGAACAATTGATGACGATTACCGTTACTTCTCTCATTGTTGCCTATACTCTCTATACTGTTGACCAGCGCACGGTACATTTTTTTGGCAGCCCGATTCTTTTGTTAACTGTACCTTTTGTTTACTATGGTGTTTTCCGCTATCTTTATAATGTTTATGAGCTGCAACGCGGAGCTGAGCCAGTGGAAATTCTTTTCCAGGACCGCAAAATGCAACTAGCCCTACTTTTCTGGATTCTGAGCGTTATTATTGGGCTCTATTTCCTGCGACAATCAGTACCATGGCTTACCTAGGAATTGACTGGGGACAACAACACCTCGGCCTCGCGGTGGGCTATGAAAACGGTTTAGTTTGTCCTCTGACAACAATTTCCTTTCACTCTTTTAATCAAATCCGCCGCGAACTAGAAAAAATTATTAGTGCTTACGCAATTGAAATTTTTTTTCTCGGACGCCCGAGCCAACTTTCCCGGCCCCAGCAAGAAAAATTGGAACAATTCGCTCGTTGGCTGAAAAAACAATTTAATTACCCCCTCTATTGGGTCAATGAAGACTTCACCTCAGCCGCGGCACGGGATAAACTTGCGGCAAGCGGCGTTTCGCCGCGAGAAAAAAAAGCCGAACATGCTCTGGCGGCCAAATTTATCCTTGAAGAAGGGTTAGAACAATTAAAAAATGAGATATCCCAGTAAAAAAATTTTCTTTTTCTCTCTAGTATTGCTCTCTATTTTATTGGTCCTCAGTTTATTCCTCGTCCAGAAGGTGCACGAGGCCATCTATGAACCTAATAAAGCCAGCTCAGGCACGGTGAAATTTACGGTAAAACGCGGCGAAAGTGGTCTGACAACTTTGGCCAAATTACAATCTAAAGGACTGGTTAAAAACTATTTCTTGGCCCGCCTCTATTTTCGTCTTCAACAATGGCGCGGACAACTGATTGAAGCCGGGGAATATCAATTCCCCGCCTCCCTTTCCCTGGCCCAAATCTACCAGCGTTTACAGCACGGGACTTTTGAAGTCCAGGTTACCCTCCCCGAAGGCCTGCGTTTGGAAGAAATAGCTCTCATCTTTAACAAAGAAATGGGTCTTGATTACGCTTCTTTTGTTGCTGAGGGAGAAAAATGGCGCGGCTTTCTTTTTCCTGACACATACCGCTTCAATCGTGACCTCGCCCCCGCGGCAATTATTACCATTCTCCGTCGCAATTTCGATCGCCGCGTTGACGAAAACCTCCGCCAAGCCTACGCCCAAGAAGGTTTGAGTCTAAAACAGGCGGTAATTTTGGCTTCAATTGTTGAACGCGAAGCTCAAACCGAGGAGGATCAACGCCGCGTGGCCGGTATTCTTATCAAACGCTGGCGCAATAATTGGCCTCTGGAGGCCGATGCCACAGTCCAGTTTGCACAAGCTACTCACCGCTGTCCCTCCCATCCTTTTGACTGCAACTGGTGGCCTCCACTGCAAGGAAATGATCTGGAAATTGATTCTCCTTTTAATACTCGTCGCTATCCCGGCCTGCCTCCGCAGCCAATTGCCTCGCCGGGGCGGCAAGCCCTGAAAGCAGTGGCTTTTCCTGAGCCTTCTCCCTACTGGTTTTACCTTTCTGATTCCGAGGGAAAAATTCACTATGCTCGCAACTACACCGAACACCAGCAAAATATTAGGCGCTACCTTAATTAAGGATGGAATTTTTTCTTCCTCCGCGGCAAATCAGTAAAATTAAATCCTATCCCTTAGCCTACCGTCGGCAAGGACAGGGCCCTCCGCTAATTTTTCTCCACGGACACCGCGCGGATACGGAAAAATGGTGGGCAATGATTGCGCGCGCGGCAGAGGATTTTACTGTTTACGCTCCTGAACTGCCGGGAATGAATCCCTACAGCCCTCCCTTAAGGGGAGAAGAAACTCACCTTGAAGACTATGCTGATCTCATTGCCGCCTGGATTGAAAAAATGCAACTAAAAAAGCCGCTTCTGCTCGGAGTTTCTTTTGGGGGTCTGGTTGCTTTAATTTTATCGCGAAAAAAACCGCAGTTGATTCGGGGACAGGTTCTTTTTTGGACTCCTCTGAGTGGAAAATTTTTTCACGATCCCCGTCTTTCTCCCCGCCTCCGCGCCATTATTCACCAGCTGGCGCGTGGCGGATTACTTTTTCACCTCTGGCGTTTTTTTGTTGCTTCTCCTTTACTCTATTTTTTTCTCCGCCGCGATATTCCGCCCCAAGAATTCAAGCCGACAATTATTAAACATGAACTGGCTCAATGGCGCGGGGTGGATCTTCTCAGTTGGGCCCGGACTTTAGATGAAATTCTCCGCTTAGATCTACCGCCTTCTCTAACCATCATCAGCCCGACCCTCCTTGTCCTCTCACCCCAAGATCGCTACTTTGACTACCAAAAAACAATGAAACTTGCGCGACAAGTTTTTTCCACCCTCGAAATTATTACCATCAACCAACCCGGACATGTGCCGAAAGGAATTTTACCTTCTTCTTTTGTTCTTCCCTACGAAAAGGTCTTTGCGAAAATAAAAAACTGGCCTCATTAGCTTTTTATTAAACTCGACTTGCAAAATAGGTATCAATAAAATTAAAGGCGTTAAACAGTTACGGAAAAATAATCTCTTGGAAAAGTAGAAAAAGTTTAAGAAATGAAACTATAGTCATCGCAAAATAAATTTACTGATTTTTTTTGTCTACTGTATAGATAATGTCAAACTTATCCAACTAACTTACGCAGTAATCCACAGAAAATTTAAATATCAAACCTAAATCTTAAAATAGAAAATCTCGTTTTACGGAAGCTATAAGCTTAAAACAATTAAGGCCTTAAAATAAAGAAGGATTTATTTTACTAGGCTTTAATTTCAATACCCACCCCGGCCGGCAGAGCCAGATTGGAAAGAATATTCAAAGTTTGCGCGGTGGGCGAAAGAATATCAATAATTCGGCGGTGGGTCCGTCGTTCAAAGGTCTCCTGACTCCGTTTATCAATGTGCGGCCCCCGGACAACAGTAAACTTTTCAATTTTCGTCGGCAAGGGAATAGGGCCGGCGACTTGCGCCCCACTATTAATCGCTGCTTCAACAATTTCTTGGGCGGTACGGTCCAAAATTTTATAGTCATAAGACTGCAAACGGACCCGAATGCGATTTTGTGTTTTCGTTGTTGTCACTTTTTTATTTTCCGACATTATAAATTAAATTTTTCCTTGAACTAACTCGACCGGCAAAAATTTGTTGAAAATTAGAAGCTGCCGTTACCATTTTAATTTAACTGCCCGCCCCACGCCCCGGCAGCTCTAATTTTCTACTGCAAAACTTTAGTGATCACCCCGGCCCCAACCGTATTACCGCCTTCACGAATTGCAAAACGCAAATTTTCTTCCAACGCCACTGGTTCAATTAACTTAACCTTAATCTTAACATTATCTCCGGGCATGACCATTTCCATCCCTTCGGGAAGGATAATCTCTCCGGTTACATCAGTTGTCCGCAAATAGAACTGCGGCCGGTAGCCGGAAAAAAACGGCGTATGCCGTCCCCCTTCATCTTTGCTGAGAATATAAACCTCAGCTTCAAATTCAGTATGGGGTTTAATTGTTCCCGGAGCGGCCAAAACTTGCCCCCGCTGAACTTCGTCACGGTTAATTCCGCGTAACAGAAGTCCAACATTATCTCCGGCCTGACCCTCATCCAAAACTTTGCGGAACATCTCTACTCCGGTGACCACAACTTTGCGAATATCTTTGGTCAACCCCACAATTTCAACTTCATCGTTAACCTTAACCCGTCCGCGCTCAATCCGCCCTGTGGCCACTGTTCCGCGGCCGGAAATGGAGAAAACATCCTCGACCGGCATCAAGAATGGTTTATCAACATCCCGTTGCGGCGAAGGAATATATTCATCGAGGGCTTTAATCAATTCATAAATCGAATTCATCGCCTCTTCATCATCATCGAGGGCTTTAAGGGCCGAACCCCGAATTACCGGAACTTCATCCCCGGGATAATCATATTTGGAAAGTAATTCCCGGATTTCAACCTCAACTAAATCCGCCAGTTCCATATCGTCAACTAAATCCATCTTGTTCATAAAGACAACAATATAAGGAACATTAACCTGGCGGGCGAGGAGAACATGCTCCCGGGTCTGCGGCATCGGACCATCGGCGGCCGAAACAACCAGAATTGCGCCATCCATTTGCGCCGCCCCGGTAATCATGTTTTTGATGTAGTCTTCATGACCGGGACAATCAATGTGCGCATAGTGGCGCTTTTCACTTTCATATTCGGCATGAGAAATAGCGATTGTAATTCCCCGCTCTTTCTCTTCCGGCGCATTATCAATATCGCTGAAAGCAAGGTATTCGGCCAAATTTTTTTTCGAGAGGCAATAGGTAATTGCCGAAAGCAAAGTTGTTTTGCCGTGGTCAACATGGCCGATTGTTCCGACATTAACATGTTCTTTATCTCGAACAAATTTATCTTTTGCCATTTTCTTTCACCTCCTTCAATTAGTTTTGATCATCATCATCTTTATTATCAATAATAAACAATTCTAAAGAATCCCTTGCTCTTTATTTACCATATTTTAACAACTTTGACTAGCCAAGAATTTACTTTTCTTTCCTTCTGCAGCAATAAAACTTCTCCCTTTTTTAATAAATTAAGCTCACTCGAACCTTTTTTAGAATAAAAATCTATTTTTTGCGGCCGCTAATTATCTTCTCGGCAATATTTGCCGGAACCTCCTGATAATGAGAGGGCTCAATTGTAAAAACAGCTCGTCCCTGGGTCATCGAACGCAAAGTTGTCGCATAACCAAACAATTCCGCCAAGGGGACCAAGGCATTAATAATGCAGGCATTGCCGCGGCGGGTTGTTTCCAAAATTTCCCCCCGTTTTGAAGAAAGGTCGCCAATTACATCCCCCATATACTGTTCCGGTGTCGTTACTGCTACCCGCATAATTGGTTCCAATAATACGGGATCAGCTTGTTTAGCCCCTTTCTTTAAGGCATCTGAACCAGCGATCTTAAAAGCAATTTCCGAAGAATCAACTTCGTGGTAAGAACCATCATAAAGCGTAACTTTAAGATCAACCAGAGGATAACCTGCCAAGACCCCTGATTCCATTGCTTCCTTAACTCCTTTTTCTACCGCCGGGATATATTCGGATGGAATTACTCCGCCTTTAATCTCATTAACAAATTCAAAACCGCTCCCACGCTCTAAAGGTTCAAGCCGAATAAAAACATGGCCGTATTGTCCCCGCCCTCCGGATTGACGGATATACTTTCCTTCTTGCTCAATAGTTTTACGGATTGTTTCTCGATAAGCGACTTGCGGCTGTCCAACATTGGCTTCCACTTTAAACTCCCGCAACAAACGATCGACTAAAATTTCCAAGTGCAGCTCTCCCATCCCCGAAATAATTGTCTCGCCAGTTTCCGCATTACCACGAATCGTAAAGGTAGGATCCTCCTCAGCTAAACGCTTTAACGAAGTA
>JALUVT010000130.1 GCA_027020325.1 bacterium | reverse complement strand
GGAAGAAGGCTACCAGCAAGCCCTTCAAGAACATCAGGAAAAATCCCGGCGCGCGGCAGAGGGGAAATTTGGTAAAGTCGAAGAATACCCGCCCCACTTAATTGCTCCTTTGCATACCGCGACCCACCTTTTACATCAGGCTTTACATGATGTTTTGGGTGATGAAGTCCAGCAGGCCGGGCAAAGTTTGACTCCGCAACGCTTGCGTTTTGACTTTACTTATTCGGGGAATATTACCGCAGAACAAAAAGAAAAAATAGAAAAGTTGGTTAATGAAAAAATTCGGGCTGGTCTTCAGGTACGGCCAGAACAGACTACTCTTGAACAAGCCTTAGCGCAAGGGGTGCACGCTTTTTTCCCGGAAAAATATCGTCAATTGGAAACAGTAACCGTCTATCATATTGGTGATTATTCCCATGAATTGTGCGGCGGCCCCCATGTTGAAAACACTGCTGCTTTAGGAGAATTTAAGATTCTTAGTCTTGAGAATCGCGGGCGGAATTTAAAACGCATCAAAGCCACACTCAAGAAAAAGAGCAATTAAGATGAAACTGCCCTGGAGGCTCAAACTTTCTCGCCCTGCGGAGCGACCTTTTTTGGTTCTCGATTTGGGAACAGCTCGTGTAAAAGCCGCGGTTTTGCGGGTAAAGAAAGAAGGGCCAGAAGAACAGAATCATCTTGTGATTGAAGAAAAAGGGGAAGCATCTCCTTTACATTTAGAAGTTTTGGGGGCGGCGGAACAAAAACATGGTCAACATAGTTTCCGCGGTCGTCGGCCCCAGCAATTGGATGCTGTTTTGGAAACTACCTCTTTAGCGGTCGAAAAGGCCAGTCTGGAAGCCGGAATTAATCCCCGTCGCGCAGTTTTTTTGGCTTCCGGTTTAATCCGCATCATTAATACCAAAGTTAAACTACAGCGCACTGATCCTAAAAAGCCAATCCGGGAGGGAGAATTAGACCGGATTCTCCAAGAGGTTGAGCAACGCGTCCACCCCGCGGCGGAGAAAAAAGCAATATTAAAGCTCGGCCCAACAAAGGAGGAAAATTCAACTCCTTTACGACTGAAAGTAAAAAGTAACAATTTTTATCTTGATGGAAAAAGTTTATCCTCCCCTTTAGAATTTTCGGGGCGGGAGTTAAGGCTAACTTTTAGCGAGGAATTTTGTTCTCGTGAGGAGAAAGAAATATTAGAAGAATTAGCGGCGAATCTGGGTTTGGAAGTATTTCATTGGAGCAGCCCGGCCTTAAGTGCAATTTCATTCCTGCGTAATTTTTATCCCCGCGGGATTATAGTTGATATTGGAGGAAACTTTACCGAAGTTACCCTTTTTTACCCCGAACAGATTGAAGGGGGGGCGGGATTTAATTGGGGGAGTGAACATCTAAATTGGCTTTTAATGCGCGAATTTGACCTTACCCTTGACCAGAGCGAAAAATTAAAACAGGCTTGGGCGGACAATAAACTGGAGCGGGATAAAGAGAATCAGCTCAAGGGAATTCTAAAATATTGGTTACAGATTCTTTTTTTGGGGCTTGAAGAGGCCTTAGGTGACCTTGCCAGTGGACAAAGTTTACCGGAACATTTTTTGCTTTGTGGCGGAGGGAGTTTTATCCCTCACCTCCGTTCCGCTTTTTTAGCCTACCCTTGGAACAAAAATCTTAATTTTGCTGTTTTTCCTAAGCCGCATCTTATCCAGCCTTTGAATCATAATTTTATTCGCGGCCGACGGACTCGTCTCAATAACCCGGCCTGGACAGGAGTAGTAGGAGCAGCAATAGAAAAAGGCGATGAAAGAACTTAAATTTAATCGCGAGGACAATCTGGCTTTTATTATTGAAAGCTTGCAGCAGGAAACAGCGGGCGAGATTAAACTAACGGTTCCGCCGGAAAATGAATTTTGGCAATCTCCCTTGAATCGTCAATTATTAAAGCGCTGGGCTCAAGGACAGAACAAAAAGCTTTTTTGGGATTCGTTGACTATGACCGAAAAAGATGTTTCCTCCTCAGTTGTTTCTTCCCCCACCCCTTCTTCATTGAAGAAGAAAAAAAATGTTTTTAATTGGCCGCGGGGGGGGATTTTTTTATTTTTTATCTTTCTTGCGCTAATTTTTGCCTTGGCCGCCTTGGGTTTTATTTACTATTACCTGCCGCGGGCCACGGTGACTCTATTGGTTCAAGAATCAACTATTACGCGTCAAGAAAAAGTAACTGTTGACCCGCAGATTGCAACCTTGGATTACGACAATCTTAAAGTTCCGGGGGAAAGTGTGGCGATTAAAAATACTGCCCAAGGAACTTTTAAGGCAACGGGCAAAGTTGAAGGAGGGACCAAGGCCGAGGGAGAAGTAACTATTTATAATAAAACAAAGGTGGCGGTAAAATTAAAAAAGGGAACGACTTTAGGATCGCAAGGAGAAAAAAGCGGGTTAACATTTTTGCTTCAAGAAGAAGTTACTGTTCCTCCAGTAGAAATAAAGCCCTTGAGTGAGGGGGAGCAGTCAATCTGGGGTAAAAAGGAGAATTTGCGGGTTATTGCGGCTGAAATCGGCCCTCAGTATAATCTGGAGGCGGAAACAGTTTTTCAAGTCAATGACTTTGATCCCAACCAACAATTATATGCAACCAACCCCCTCTCGTTCCGTGGCGGGACCGTGACCGAAGAGCTTGTTGTCAGTCGTGCTGATCAACAACAGGCTGTAGAAGAATTAGCCAATCAGGTCTATGCACAAAATAAAGAAGATATAAAAACTAAACTCGTTGGGGATCAGCAATTATTAGAAGAATTTATCAATAACCAAGTTTTAAATCGTGAATTTAGTGTAGGTGAAGGGGCCAAGGCTGATTCTTTTCAAGCCACAGTTACAGGCCAAAGCCAAGCGACCCTTTTTAGTCGTTCTCAAGTTAAAAAGCTGCTTTTGACTGTCTTAAAAGAAAATCTTCCGGCGGGGTTTCAACTCTTAGAGGATAAAACAACACTTTCTTTAGAAGGAATTGATAGTAATAGCGAAGGACAATTGGTTTTGATGGCAACAATCCAAGGAATAGTTATTCCCGAAATCGATTCCGACGATTTGCGTCAAAAATTACAGGGGTTAAAACCCGCTCAAGCTGAAGCCTTTTTGGTAAAATTAGAAAATATTAACGGCTACCGCATTAATCTTTGGCCACGGATGCCGTCATTTTTGCAGACTTTACCTTACCGACAGGAGCGGATTAGGATTAGAATTAAGGTTAAAAATAATTAACAATGGGGAAACGAAAACACAATTATCGCGAAGAAGTTATTGTTTTGCGCGAAAAAATTAGGAGGCTGGAAGCAGAATTGGCACGCTATCGCCAGCCTTCGGCTTCAACGCTAAAGAGAAGAGAAAAGAACCCCCCTTCTCCGTCGTTGAGTTTAAGGGAGAAAAAAAGCTCTTCTTTGGGATTCCAACAGATGCAAGAATATAGTGCCCAATATTTACGGCAGGATCTAACCAAAACCGCACTTTTAACAGTTTTACTCCTGAGCGGGCTTTTTCTTTATTGGCGTTGGGGAGAGAGGGGTCTTGCTTTCTTGGCGCAATTCTTCAACTAGTCTTTTTTCCAAGCGAGGACGGAAAGGTTGCGTATCTGCTTTTTTTATTGTTGGCGGTGAAGAGGGGGCGGTAACCCGTTGTTGCCAGTAGAAAAAGAAAAGCAAAAAAAAGAACAGCAGCCAAACAACTAAACTTGCACTCAAATTTATTAATGATAATAATCTCCTTTTATTCATTTATCGCCAAAAAGCTTGCGCCCTTATTTCAAAATTTAAATCAGTTCCAGAACTAGCAGTGTTTTTGTTGATAATTTTTAAGCTTAATAGTTGCCATTCTCTTTTTTCGCTTTCTAACTCGCGGAGAAAAGAGCGTAAATCCGGATATTGAGCCCGCCCATTAAGGCGAAATCGGAACGCCTTTAATCCCCGCAGACGCGGGTCTTCCTTCCCCTGATCATCGGTTACTGTGGTGCTAATAGTATAGTTTAAGTTTTCTAAGTCCAGATGATGGCTGCTTGCAAGGGAAAGAATTTGCCGAATAAACGGAAGATTTTGTTGATCTCCCTCGGGAAGGTATTGGGCAAGGGCAAGATTTAGATCTGAATAATCAGGATAGGTACGCAGAGCGCGGCGAACTTCATTTAATCTTTCTTCGACCATTGCTGCTTCGGGTTTTAATTTCCGCCAGCGGTTTTGTATTTTTTGTAAAGCACGGTATTGCGGATAGATAACTAATAGCAAAACTAAGGGGATAACAATTAAGCGCAAAACAAAACCAACAACTTGTTGGCGGTAACGCTGCCAGAGTGTTGTCCAATTCAATTTATTGTTTTTCATTTTGGTTTGTTTTTCCCAAGATTACTCCCAGTTCAAAAAAGATGGGAGAAGCGGCGTCTTCGCGTCGAATTTGGTTGAGCTGAACTTTTTTTGTTTGATCTTCTCCTTCCAGGGCGCGCCGGAAGCTGATTAAGGATTGGTAGTCTTGCGTTTCTCCGCGAAGATAAAGTTTATCTTTATCTTGGATTTCAGTTAAAATAACGCCAGGGGGAATTGTTTTTTCAAGAAGCTCCAGAATTTGACTTTCGGGTTCTTTGTTTTGGCGCAGTAAACTCAACCAGTCCAATTTTTGTTCTAAAATTTTAAATTCGGTTATTGTCCCTTCATAAGCGTTTAACTGCTGAAGATTTTGACTCAATTGTTCATTAAAAAAATTCCATTCTTGGATTACTTGTTTTTTCCAATAAAGAAAAAAAAGTCCACTAATTAAAATTAGAATTAAGATTAGATTAAAAGCGAGAGAAAACTGTTGCAGGCGCTGAAGGAGGAATTGACGTTCCCGAATTTCTTCTTGCGGCAGGAGCTGGATTTCCGAAGGCAAAGTTGGCGCTTTTTTTTCCGTCATTGCTACCTATAAATTCATTTTACTCTGAAGAGAATGTAAACATCAAGCCCAAAGCCGCTGACGGAAGGCTAGCGCTTCACTAACCATTGGTAAAGAAATTTCGTCTTCTCCTTCCAAGTCGGCAATTGTGCGGGCGACTTTAAGAATTTTATGGTAGGCACGAGCCGAAAGATGAAAACGCCGTACCGCTTGTTTAAGGATCGCTTGTGCTTCTGAAGTTAATGGGCAAAACGATTTGATTTCTTTCCCGCTCATTTCGGCATTGCACTGAAGCCCATGGTTGGCAAAGCGCTCCTGTTGCCGCTGACGGGCGCGTTGAATTTGCTGACGCCATTCCTCTACGGGATCAGGTTTGCTTTCCAAGTTTAAAAGTTTATCCTCTCGCACTGCTGGCACTTGGAGCAAAAGATCAAAACGATCTAGGAGGGGGCCACTAAGTCGTTTTTGGTAGCGCGTTCGTTGTGCCGGCCGGCAGCGGCAGGGTTGGTTACTCTGCCAGTAGCCGCAGGGACAAGGATTAGCAGCGGCAACGAGCATAAAACGGGAGGGAAAAGACAATTGCGCCCGGGCACGGCTAATGGTTACGACGCCGTCTTCTAAGGGTTGACGCAGGCTTTCCAAGACATGACGCGGAAATTCTGGAATTTCATCAAGAAACAGAACTCCGCGGTGAGCGAGAGAAATTTCTCCGGGTTGGGGCTGGCTGCCGCCTCCAATGAGTCCGCTGCGTGAGGTTGAATGATGAGGAGAGCGAAAACGGCGCCGCGTGATTAAGGGTTGATCAGGGTTTAGCGCTCCGGCAATGGAATAGATTTTGCTAACTTCTAAAGCCTCCTCCAAATTCAGCGGAGGCAGTAATTCGGCTAGGGCTCGGGCGAGAAGTGTTTTCCCCGCCCCAGGCGGGCCAACAAGAAAAAGGTGGTGTCCTCCTGCCGCGGCAATCACCAGCGCTCGTTTAGCCTGTTCCTGTCCCTTTATTTCAGGCCAGTTGATTTTTTGATTTTGTTTTTGTTGCATTTCGGACCAAGAAAGAGGAGGGACAGGAGGCAATTTTTTCAATTCCTGCCAGTGAAGAATTAAGTCGGCTAAACTGTGAACGGCAAAGATTTTAACTTGGGGAACCACTGCCGCTTCCGCAGCATTGGCCGCGGGAAGGTAAATTTCTTCAAATCCATTTTCACGACCCCAGAGTACTAAAGGCAAAACCCCTCGTACCGGACGCAAAAAACCCTCGAGAGACAGTTCCCCGATTAATAATTTCTTTTCCAGGGAAAGAGGAGGAATTTGTTCCGAAGCCAGAAGAATACCAAGAGCAATTGGTAGATCAAAACTAGTCCCTTCTTTGGGGAGATCAGCTGGAGCGAGATTAACGGTAAGGCGGTAAAGAGGAAATTGGAAACCGGAATTGATTAAGGCACTGCGGACGCGTTCGCGAGCCTCATTAACTGCTTTGTCCGCCAAACCGACGATACGGAAACTGGGGAACCCGCGTTTAGCTAAGTCAACCTCAATTTCAACCTGCCGTCCCTCGAGACCCCAAGGGGTAGCAGAAAAAAGCCGGGCGAGCATAAAGTTAATTCATCTTAGCTGAGGAGCACTTTTTTGGCAAGTTCAATTTTAGCTTTAGCAGACTGAATGTTGTTGTTAAATTCTAGAAAAAGCGGGTTAAATTGAAG
>JALUVT010000129.1 GCA_027020325.1 bacterium | reverse complement strand
CGGGGGAACGAAGGTTGAAAACAAAGCGAAAACGCTGCGCATCAATATCAGTATATCCCCCATCATGATAAGCGCGAATAAGGAGTGTTTTTGAATTAGCAACACCGATCGCTTCGAGGCTGGTTAAATTGCTGATCGCGGGAATCCCTTCGGTAGCTAAAGTAGTTAAAATTTCTTCGTTACTAAAACCTCCTTTTTCCGGTAATGGTAGATGGGCATCATAGCTTTCGGGTAATAAACTTGCATTGAGTAAGTCTTCGACTTCAGCTCGAGAGAGCCAAGGTTCATCGCCCCAAGCCTTGTGAAACCAAGGAGAATTACCCCAAACCGGGCCGTCATAAAAATTTCCCTGACTATCTTTATCCGCAATCCCGATAGTATAAGGGATATCTCCTCCCCAGACTTCAGCTGCGGCCAGGGTGTAGCCTCCCGCAGTGCTGCTATACCAAGCGCTAATTAAATCTCCCTTATAGGTTAGGACTAATCCGCGGGTTGATTCTACTGCCTGACGCCAATATTGACCGCAAATCTTTTTACTTTTTTCCGCGCCAACATAAACCTGACATTCTTGAGTGACGCAAATTGGATTTTGTCCATTGTTAGTATATTTAAGAGCATAAGTTCGCGCGGCAATAGCTTGGGCCTTAAGGGCTTCAAGCCCCTTATTCTCGGGGCTGCCCCAGCAGGAAGGCATTTCGCCAATTCCGAGCAGGTAATCTTCTTCAAAAGGAATTTCTTGGACTTGATCGTTAGCTAAAATTTTGATTGTCTCCGGGACTTCCCATTTGACAATTTTTATACCGCGGTAATAAGCTTTAAGAATTTGACGGAAATTTTGCCCTGCTTTGGCCCGGCCGTAGGCGCCGTATTGATTTAATCCGACGCGGTGGGGATAGCCATAAGTCCAAAAAGAGAAATAGGTCTGCCCATCTTGCGGCGGGCCTTTTTCAATCGCCGCCCGGCTGATTTCAATTTCCCCCACTGTTGTCGAAGCTAATGCGGCCGCAGCTTTTTGGGCCAAAATTTCCTGTTCTTTCTTTGTTAATTCCTGAATTTTTTGCTGAAGCCCGGTTAATTCTTGAATTAGTTGCTGCTGCGCCGCCCGCGCTGAGAGAACTCGCTGTTGGGCTTCGGAAATTCTGTTTTTAACTCTTTCTCGTTCTTCCTTTAATAGTTGCTGATCTTTTTTTAGGTCTTCCAGCTCGCGATCTAAAAGCTCTTTTTCTTGGTTGATTTCATTTAATTCTCCTTGCAGATGGTAAATTTCATTCCGCAGTTGTCTAATTATTTCTTGAAAATAGACCAGATTTTGTGCTGCGCTTAATTCATTATCACCCTGAAGATAAATTTCTAAAGGTTCAGTAAAAGAAGCTTTATAGAGACCACGCACTTCTTGGGCCAAACGATCTTTTGTTGTTGTAAGTTTTTGGTTTAATTCTTCTTGCTGAGCTACATTACTATTAATTTCTTCTTCCTTGGCCTTAATTTTATCTTCAAGACCTTGCAACTGTTGCTGGCTTAAGCGAAGCTGGTACTCATAATAAGAAAGAGAACCGACCAATGATTGTTCTTCTTGCTTAGCCTTTTCCAGTTCGGCTTTTGTTTTTTCTTGTTCTTTTTTTGTCGCTTCTATTTCCTTTTCTGTTTTTTGCAGTTCTTCATCTAATTCTTCTGCTTTTGATCTAAAGTCGAAATTAGGGGAAAGGCATAAAAGAAGTAAGAGAATGCTCGCTAAAAGAAATGCTTTTTTCTTCATAACCTCATTTTATCTTGAAGAAAGAAAGAGAGCAAATAAAAGTTTTTCGGGCCAATTTACAGTTATTTTGTCTTAGGAGCTGCTTTCGTTGCTTTTTCTTTTGTAAGTGCAGATGTTATACTGAAAAAAATGTTTAATGCTAATTTTATCAGCAATTTAACCCACAAAGCTTTTCAATTTTTTGACCAAAGTTATTATCAACAAGCCGAGGAGCAATTTAAGGCCCTCCAGCCCTGCCTCGATGACTATCTTACTCATCTCCGTCCCCGGGATCGTATTTTGGAGATTGGTTGCGGAATTGGTTTAACTTTAGCTTATTTGCTAGAAAATGGTTTTACTAATCTTTTGGGGATTGATATCTCGGACAAAGCCCTCCGTGAGGCCATGAAGCGCGTTCCAGCTCATTATTTATTAAAACAAGATTTTCACGAGCTCAATTTCGAACGCGCTAATTTTGCCGCCATTATTGCAATTAATTCGCTTCATTATACAAGTAAAAAATTATTACCTTCTATTTTTCGTTCTTTAGACTATTTTTCCACGCCGCGAGCTCACTTTTTCCTTGTTCTCCCTCAGGGAGAAGGAGAACGCCTCCAGGAGGAAGTCTACCGTGATGAAAGCGGAAAAGAAGAAAAACATCTTGTTTACCATAGTTTTTTCCAAGAAGAAGAAATCGCTCACCTTCTGGCAGAGGGAAATTTTATTCTCGATGAATGCCGTCCCCTGCAACATTCTGCTTTTGCCTTTCCCCTTTTGGTTTGTTATGCACAAAAAAAATAATTTAGTGGATGCTGTATTGCTTTTCCCAGTCGAGGTGAATTTCGGGGTAAGAATTGAGATGTTCCTGCACTAAGTTTTTTATCTTTTCCAGTCCTTCTTCAGTGCGGGCTTCACAGCGTACTGAAAGCAAAGGCTGAGTATTAGACTTCCGAATTAAAAACCAGCCGTCAGCGTAATAACCGCGAATACCGTCGATCGTCAGAACACGCGAACAGATTTTTTGAAAATGCTCGCGGACCGCGGCGACAATAGCCTCTTTCTTTTCTTCGGGACAAGCAATCCGATATTCAGGAGTTGAGGGGTAACGGGGAATTGAAGCCATTAAATCAGCATAAGATTCGCGGCTCGAACTTAAAATTTGTAACAAATTAGCCAGAGTAAAGAGAGCATCGTCAAAAATATACCAATTGGGCGTAATCCAATAATGACAACTCATTTCCGCACATAAAATCGCTTTTTCCTCTTTAATTTTTCGGTCCAAGAGGGCGTGTCCAGTTTTCCAGAAAATCGGTATCCCTCCCAAGCGCTGACATTCATCAACAACGGCTTCACTGTCTTTGATTTCTACAATTACTTTGGCTCCGGGGTAAGAAGGAAGGTAATGGCGCATTAATAAAATTAAAATCATATCCCCGAGCCAAATATTACCCCGGGCATCGACGGTTCCGACGCGATCACCATCTCCGTCAAACATCACCCCTAAATCGGCCTTTTCTTTTTTGACCCGGGCAATTAATTTTTCATGAGCGGAGAGTTGGACGGGGTCCGGAATATGATGGGGATAAGAAGCGTCGAGATCACCATAAAGAGTAATTACTTCGCAGCCTAGTTCGCGGAGAAAGCGGGGGACAAAAGCTCCTGTTACTCCATTCCCGCAGTCAACAACAATTTTTAACGGTCGTTTTAACTGGATGCGTTCTTTGATTGCTTCAAGGTAGGTGTTGGTTGCTGTGGGAAGAATTTTCAAAACTCCCCGCCCTTTACTAAAATTAGCCTTTTTAATAAGTTGATAAATTTGTTGTAATTCTTCACCGTAAATACATTTGAGTCCCTGACAAAGTTTAAATCCATTATAAAAAGGAGGATTATGCGAGGCCGTTATCATTACTCCGCCGTCAATGTGATAATGATGACGCGCATAATAAAGGTTGGAAGTCAGGGCTAAGCCAATAAAAAAAACATCAATTCCACTTTCTAGTAACCCGCGAACTATTCTTTCCGCGTAAAGGGGAGAAGTTTTGCGGTTATCGTGCGCAACAAGAGCTTGCCGTGTGCCCTGTTTCTGTAAATAGGTGCCAAAAGCACGGCCAATTAGCTCCACATCCGCGGCGCTAAAATCTTCTTCGGCCTTGCCTCGAATATCATAGGTGCGGAAAATTTGCGGATTGAGCATCAAGAAAAACCTTAAATCTATTTTAACAAAAATGAATTAATTCCCCAAAGCCTGTGATAGAATAAGCTTATGTTAAAAGGAAAAAAAGAAGGGATTTTTTGGATCGCACTGCCCCCGCTTTTAGCAATTATAATTACAGTTTCTCTTTTTTTCTTTTTTCTCTTTCGCAGTTTAAAAATAAACGAGGGCCAGTTTGTTTATCTTCTTGATGACGCTTACATTCACCTTGCTTTAGCCAAAAACATCTTCCGTCATCACCTTTGGGGCGTCAATCCCTTTCAGTTCGCGGCCGCTAGTTCAGCCCCCTTTTGGGTTATTCTATTAAGTTTCCTTTTTCAGTTTCATCTTAGTCCTCTCTGGCCCTTGGTGATCAACATTTTTAGTGCCATCGGCATTTTAATTGCGGCTGATTTTCTCCTGCGCCAATTGGGTCTTAGTACAATCAGAGCCCGGCTATTTATCTTAATCAGTCTAATTTTCATTGCTCCTTTTACCGCTCTGATCTTTAGTGGAATGGAGCATCTTTTTCACACTTTTATTTTTCTCCTCTGGTGGATCCTTTATCTTAAAATCAGTACTCGAAAAGAATCTTCGCGCGGCGGAAAAGCTATTTTAACCCTGCTTTCATTTTTTTTGGGGGGATTGCGTTATGAAAATTTTCTTCTTCTTGTGCCGCTGTTAATTCTTATTCTTCTGCCGCAAAAGCGTCGTTTAGCTTTGATTAATATTCTCGCTTTATTTGCTCCAACAATCATAATTGGTTTTTATTTTTATCGGCAAGGAGGTTTTTTTCTGCCTTCTTCAGTCCTTTTGCACAGTCAGCTTGATCGCTATTTGCAAATTTCGGGTTGGGGATGGCGCCTTGGGGCCTTTATTTTAATGATCCTGCGTAAAATTAAGCTCAATCCCTATGTTCTTTTTCTCCTTTTTGTCAATTGTCTTCTCTGGCGAATAGCCGCGATTAAAGATGAAAACTCATTGACTGCAAAACAGCGCTCTTTATTTAACCTTAGTTTTAGCGCTCTGAGTCTTCTTTATATTGTTATTTTTAATCTCAATAATTTTTTTCGCTACGAAGCCTTTTTGGTCGTTTGGGGATGGTTGCTTTTTGGAGTAAATTTGTTTTTTACCTTGCAAAATAATTCTTTGCAGCAATCCTTGCGCCCCCTCCCCCTGCGAGCGCATCGTTTTTTCCTTCATTGGCTGCTGGTAATTTTTCTTTTTTTCTTTACTCAGCGTTTCCTGCTGCGGAGCTTGAGCCCCCTCCGTCACAGTCTTACAGCAATGAATAATATTTACCAGCAACAGTTCCAGATGATGCGTTTTCTCAAACGCTACTATCCGCAAGCTGTAGTCGGTTTGAATGACATTGGGTTAGTTAATTTTTACCTTGATTTACCGAGTCTGGATCTTTGGGGATTAGGCTCTTATTCGGTCCTCCGATTGCGGATGGAAGGCAATTATACTCCGCAGACTTTGACGCAGTTAGCGCAACAGGAAAAGATGGAATTGGCAATAATTTATCAAGATTGGTTTGAAAAACTGTTCAACGGCTTCCCTTCTTCTTGGACCAAAGTCGGTCAATGGACTGTCCCCGATAATGTAATTTTAGGCGGGGAGACGGTCAGTTTTTGGAGCCCCAATTTTAGCGCCGCCCAAAAATTAAGGCGCAATTTAATTCTTTTTTCTCCGTTTTTACCCTCGTCCGTGGAAGAAGAAATTTTTAATTTGGCGGAAAAATGAAGAAAGGAAATTTTAATAATAAACCAGAACTAAAAGAGGTCTCTCATCCCAAGTTGAAAACAAAAATTATTCCCCTCATTTTTTGGTATTGGCGGCTTTATTGGCAAACCGTGCGGGGGGCAGGAATTTATTATCTTTTCGCTCGACTTTATCGGGAGATGGCACCTTGGGGCCAATCTTTTTTTCTGGCGCGGTTTTTAGATGTTTTAGTGCAAACAATTCAAACTCGCGGTAGCTGGAGCGACTTTTGGTTGCAATCAGAAAAAATTTGGTTTTTCTATTTCATTTTTTTAATTGGCGAAATTATTTTTTCCTTTGATGGATGGTTTGTTGATAATCTATTAATCACGCGCCCCTTGCGCTGGCTTTTCCGGGAAAAAATTCTCCAAGTTTTTACTCGGCTGGACTACGCACAAATTGAAGATGCGCAAAACCAAGAGTTATTTCGTAAGACTTTCAACCAAGGGGCTTGGCCCTTAACGGGAGTAACAACTGATTTAAGTCTTTTACTGATCGACACGATTAGTTTTTTAATTTATTTAACCAGCTTTTGGGCCTTGCACTTGCCGCTAGTTTATTCTTTCCCCCTCATTTTCTTTACCCTCCTTCATTCTCTAATCGGATTAAAACAAAATCAGATCGGCTTCCGTCTTTACGAAAAATTTAATCGTTACCAGACTCTGCTTTGGCGGATCTATGATTTCTTTACGCAGTTCTACATTATCCTCGAGGCCAAATTGTCGCGGGCCGACAATTATCTTTATCAACGCTACCGTCGCTTAAGTAAAAATATTTTGCAGGCGGAAAAAAAGGCCTATCTCCCCTGGAGTTTGCTTTCTTGGTTGATTAACAGTTGTTCCCAACTCTCTTTACTGGGAATTGTTTTTTATCTTTTTCAACAAACTTTAAGACAAACTCTTTCCCTGGGGCAGTTAACTTTTGCCATCAATGTCAGTGAGGGGTTCCGCCGCCGTTTGGGCACAATGCTTTGGCGCTACAACGAACTTGAAAACACTTTCCGTTATAGTCGTTATTTTTATGCTTTTA
>JALUVT010000128.1 GCA_027020325.1 bacterium | reverse complement strand
AAAGAGGATGAGATTTAAACGAGAAAGATTTTGAGAAACATCAGCAAAAGGAACGAGGTTAATAACAAAACCCATCAATAAAATTAGACCCCAAATCGACAATTCAACCGTACGGCGGTAGCGTTGCAAAAATTCAATCTTCATCGGGCAGATTGTTTATATTAAATCCTAAAAGAACCAACGCTGTAAATCCCAGAAAGTAACATAAAGCATAAAAAGCAATAAAATCGCTAACCCCAAAGCATTAATCCAGCGCTGCCATTTAAGGTTTAACTGACGCCGGAAAAAAAACTCCGCCAAGGCCAAAACTAAACGCCCCCCATCAAGGGCAGGAAAAGGCAAAATATTGAAAATAGCCAAACTCAAACTTAATAAAGCGACAAAATGAATTAACATATCCCCTCCTTCGCGTACTGTGATTCCCGTTATCCGTGCAATTCCGATCGGTCCAGTAATTTCAGGTGATAACTGGCGTTTATACCAAAAAAAACTCAACATCCGTTTTAGTCCCCGCAGGCTTTCTTTAACTAAATTAAAACTTGTCAGCAAAGTTAACCGCGGAACAGCAATCAAAGAGACGCGACGATAATTAATTTGCGGGAAAGGGCGATAAACAATTCCTAAAATTGAAACCGCTTCTCCCGCGGCTTCGGCAGGGTAACGCATCCACCCGCTTTTAACTTCTTTTTTACTTTCTTTCTGCAACAAAAGATAAATAAAATTTCCGGAATTATTTTGTAGAAATTGGGTAAATTCTTCTGGTTGCTGAATCAACTGCCATTCTTTATTTTCTTCAAGACGGAAAGCTCGAATCTTATCTCCCTTTTTTAGACCCATCGCCGCAGCTGGAGTTTTGTCTTTAACTTCTTCAATCTGCAAAAAATAAGTTACCCGGGGTTCTCCATAACGAGCAAAGAAAAAAGCTAACAATACTAAAGCTAAAAGAAAGTTCATCAAAACACCGCCCAGAATAATCGGTATTTTCCGGCCAATCGGTTGAGCATAAAAAGCCCTTTTTTCTAAACTTTGAGCAACCCGACCCTCTTCACCCAACAAACGAACAAATCCCCCCAAAGGCAATAAATTTAATGAATATAGAGTTTCTCCTCTACGAAAAGAAAAAACCCGGGGAGGGAAACCAATTCCAAATTCTTCAACTTTTACCCCACTGAGCTTGGCGGCCAAAAAATGACCTAATTCATGAACAAAAGCGAGAAGGGAAATTACAGCGAGGAAAGAAATTAAAGTTAACATCAAATTATCCCAACAACTCCGCTTCTTTTTGTTGCCGCAATTCTTCTAACCTTTGATTAGTTTCCTCAACCATTTTTTGTAATTCTTCTTTCAAACGGAAGAAATCATCTTCAGAAAATTCTTTTTCATTTAAAGATTGATTTAATTCTTTTAACTGCTCCTGGCGGATTTGCCGAACTTTAACCCGCGCCTCTTCGGTCAAAGAATTTGCTTTTTTCAATAAATTTCTCCGTCGTTCTTCGGAAAGGGAGGGAACTGGCACCTTAATTACTTCACCGTCAACTAATGGTTGGAGACCTAATCCTGCTTCACGAATCGCCTGCAAAATTGAATCTTGAAGTTGTTTGTCCCAAGGGCTCACCACTAATAATTGGGGGCCGGCAAGATTAATCGTTGCCACTTCACGCAAAGTTAACTCGGTGCCGTAAGCGGAAAGAGTTAAATCAGCCAAGAGGGCGGGAGAGGCACGACCGGCACGCAAAAGAGCAATTTCTTCTTTTAATTGCTGAACAACCCGCGCCAATTTTTTTTGCGCTTCAGTTAAGATCTCCGAGGGCATAACGGGTAAAGCGACGGACAACAATATTTTCTCCCGTGGCCGCAACCACAGACTTAATCATTTGTCCTACTTTTTGCTGACTGTCTTTTATAAAAACTTGTTCTTCTAATTCTGTTACATCTGCGGGGTCCATTGCCGCAATTTGCAGAGCGAGATTGTGAACTAATTCCTGAAAAAGTTCAGTTCGGGCAACAAAATCGGTTTCACACTGTACTTCTAATAAAACCCCAACCCGCCCCCCACCATGAATATAGGCATGAACGAGACCGGCTTTAGTCTCACGATCCTGCTTTTTCTCGGCCTTTAACAACCCTTGCTCCTTTAATAAAACCGCCGCTTTTTCCAAATCCCCGCCCGTGGCTTCAAGAGCTTTTTTAATTTCCATCACTCCAGCCGCGGTTTGGGCGCGTAATTTTTTTATTTTTTCAACTAAAGTCATTGTTTATTTATTTTACTATGATAATCCAAAATTTCGCTTACGGCCTTAGGTCCTAAGCCTTTAATTTTCAAAAGGCCTTCCCGGCCCAATTTTTCTATCTCCGGCCAAGTCTTGAGTCCAGCTTTTAGTAATATTTTTTTGACCCGGGTCGACAGCTCACTTTCTTCAATTTCCGACGCTCGCTTAACAGACTCTACTAAAGCAGTGCTTTCTTCCTCTGCAGCAGGCAAAGAAGCGGCAGAGGATTGCTTTAACAGCGGAGTAAAAAGATATTGCAGAATTAAATCAATCGCTCGCGAAATATCGTCGTTACCGGGAATAGGATAATCAATCAACTGCGGATCACCATTGGTATCTATTAATGCCATCACCGGAATCCCCATTCGATTTGCCTCTTTAACTGCAATCCGTTCCCGCCGCGGATCAATAACGATTAAAAGATCTGGTTTTTCTTCCAAATCAACGACACCGGTAAATAATTTTTCTTTTTTCTTAATCTCTCTTAAGATACGATAACGCTGACGGGTTGAAAGTTGTGCAAATTGATTACTGTCTCTGATTTTAAGTAATTCTCGCAATCGTTCCACGGCCCGCCGCACTTCTTGGAAATTGGTTAAAAAACCTCCGGGCCAGCGTTCAATTAAATAATAAGCCCCTATTGCCTGAGCCCATTTTTTGACCGGTTCTTGAGCTTGTTTCTTAGTTCCGACAAGCAAAATTTTCCCTCCTTCCAACTGGAGACGCTGCAAAAAGCGACGCGCCTGAAGAAGGCATTCTTTAGTCAAAGCCAAATCAATAATATGAACGCCTCCTTTTTGGGTATAAATAAAAGGCTTCATCCGTGGATTCCATTTACGGACACGATGTCCCAAATGAACCCGCGCCTCTAAAAGTTGTCGCAAATCAATCCGTTGATTCAATGACATCTCAAGCTTAAAATTAAATTAACGGAGCCATTTTATCATAAGCGTAACTAATTAGTAAATCATGAGCTAGTTTGTGAATTTTACCACTGATTTTCTCATCCAAAAATGTCCGAAAATCATTGTTACTATCTAGAAAAGACCCTCAAGCTTGTACCAACTAGTTAAGATTATCCGAGTAAAAATAGCGGCCCTAAATATCAGCTTGGCCTTTGCATTTTCGAGAGAACGAAAAACTCCTTTTTATCTCAACAAGATCCCCAGACTCTCTAACTCAAGATTTCTTTATCCGCGGATCGCTCCAAGAAGCAAATTGGCATTCAGAATAGCGAGAACAACCATAAAAGACTCGTCCTTTACGCGTCCGTTTTACAACTATTTCCCCCTTTTGGCATTGAGGGCAACTAAGGCCAATTTTATTAACATAATTGCGTGTATATTTACATTGAGGATAATTACTGCAGGCAATAAAAGGACCATAACGCCCAATCTTTAATTTAACTGCCGCTCCGCACTGAGGGCAAGGCTCCTTTAACTGTTCTTGGTCAACAGCCATTTCTTCTTCTCCTCCACTTTCATTAACTAAAACCTCAGCATAATCACATTGCGGAAAATTGGAACAGGAAAGGAAACGACCGTAACGCCCTAATTTAATCACCAATTGATTGCCACAACGGGGGCATTTTTTAGTTGTTTTTTCTAAGACCACGACTTCTTCCTTTTTTATTTCGCTCATCTTTTTTTCCAATTGCTGAATAAAGGGCTGATAAAAATCTCGCAACAAAGGAATCCACTCTCTTTTCCCCTGAGCAACTAAATCCAAATCTGCTTCCATCTGCGCTGTAAAACTTAAATCAACAATTTGGGGAAAATGTTTTACCAAGAGATCATTAACCACTAGTCCTGTATCGCGCGGATAAAGACTTCGCCCCTCTTTAGCTACATAACCACGATCAAAAAGGGTTCCGATAATCGTAGCATAGGTTGAAGGACGACCAATTTCGTGCTTTTCCAAATCTTTGATTAAAGAAGCTTCAGTATAACGCGGCGGAGGAGAAGTTTCATGCTCACTGGTAAGCAATTCTATTAAATTAAGTTTCGTTCCCTCAACCCAAGATAACCATGAAGACTTATTTTTATTCTTGCTTTCTTCCTCGGGGGAGTTAGAATATAAAATTTTCCAACCGGCAAACTTTAATTCACTGACCTGGCTTTTAAATAAATAATCACCTGCAGTTATTAAAAGGCTATAATGTTGCCAAAGAGCATCGCGTAACTGCGAAGACAGGGCTCGACGCCAAATTAAAGCATATAGTCGCGCTGCTTGTCCCCCTAATTTTTTTTCAATACGCGGTTCAATTTTTTCAATTTTTTCAACCTTGGTCGGTCGAATGGCTTCATGGGCCTCTTGAGCAGTTTTACTTTTATTCTGATAAACCCTAGCAGACGGGCTGACATATTGCGTCCCGATATTTTTTTCTAAAAAAGATAAGGCTTTATCCAAAAATTGCCGCGACATAAAAGTAGAATCAGTCCGATGATAGGTAATGAACCCCTCCTCATAAAGAGATTGCGCTAACTTCATTGTCTGTCGCGGACTTAAATTTAATTCTCGGGCCGCATTCTGTTGTAAGGTTGCGGTAGTAAAAGGAGGCGACGGCCGCTGTTTTGACTCTCGAGTCTGGAATTCTTTAACCCGCCATTCTTGAGCCGCAAGTTCTTTTTTTATTTTATTTAGCTGCGAAACTGAGGTTAAAATAGTTCGAGTTAAAACATAATCCCCAGCAAAAAGTTTTAATTTCTCTTTTATTTGATAGTTTTTCCCCCGATAGGAAATAAGTTCTGCCACTAATTCTTCTTTTTCTTTTTTAAGCCGCGCCTGAAGGCGAAAAAACTTCTGTTGTTGAAAATTTTCCCTTTCCCGTTCGCGCTCGACAATTAAACGCAACCCCACTGACTGTACTCGGCCGGCGGAAAGACCATAGCGAATTTTTTGCCACAAAAGAGGCGAAAGCTTATACCCGACCAAACGATCTAAAATTCGTCGCGCTTTTTGAGCACAATATAGATCACGATTTAACAAACGAGGTTTAATAAAGGCCTCTTTAATTGCCACCGCCGTTATTTCATGAAAAACAACACGCTTAAAATGTTTTAGGGGCAAATCTTCAAGTGCGGGATCAAGGTCTTCAATCGCCGCGGCAATATGCCAAGCAATAGCCTCTCCTTCTCGATCTAGGTCCGTGGCCAAAAAAATAACTTCCGCTTTTTTTGCCGCCTTACGAATTTCTTTAATTACTTTATTTTTCCCCTTAATTACCTCGTAATGAGGACGAAAATCATTTTCGGGGTCAAGCCCTAATTTGGATTTTGGTAAGTCAAAAAGGTGACCCTTTGAAGAAAGGACTGTATAATCCGAACCAAGGAAGCCTTTGATTTTTTGAGCTTTGGTGGGAGATTCAACAATAACTAATTGCATTAAGTTAAACCTATTTCTTGTCCATTGTATCCTAAGGCGTCAATTTTAGTTATAATAAAATTAATGCCCATTTTTAAAATTGCGTGGCGTTTAACATTCTATAACCGTCTCCGCTACCTAGTTGTTATTCTTACTCTTGGACTCACCACTGCCCTTGCTTTTAGTAATCTCACTTTCGCCGCCAGTCTGGGGCGAACAATCTATCAAGATTTAACGCATTATCAAGCTACTTTTTGGCTTCTGCCACAAGAAAGTACTGATTTATTCTCTTTTCCCCCCTCTATCTATGGAGAAAATTTAATTCCCTTGACTAAACAAAAATCAATTAAGTCTCTGGTCGCCTTTACGAGTTCAATGACAGATCTTCAAAGTAGATCCGGTAATTTTCCAGTTATTATCCTCCACCCTTTATTCTTAAAAAAAAGGAGCGATTTTAATTTTCCCCCATTATTAAACCTAATTTTCACTCATTCATCGCGGAGGGGACTAATTATCAATGAGGGTCTTGCGCGCAAACTAAAACTTAAACCTGGTGATAATTTATTGCTTAAAAATAAAAATTGGCCCATTTTAGCAATTGAAAATTTTTCCCGACAACCGCGAATTTTCCTTATTACTCCCAACCTATCTTCAGAGCAAGTAACTAAATTTAATTATGTTCTTATTTATACCGAAACAAAAAATCAATCTAAACTAGCAAATAAATTAAAAAAAATCCAGCCCCAGCGCACACAACTATTAACAACTCCAGAATTAGCTTTTATCCATTTAAAAAAAGTTTTTAATGGCACTGATAGTAGCTTTATCCAAGCTCTCCTTATAATTAGTTTCCTTGCAACAACAGCAATTATTACCCTAATCATCCTTAATGATTTAATCCCCTTTTTACATCATTATGCTATGTTCAAAGCTCTCGGTATTAATTGGCTACGCTTGGCCTTGATTTTTGTTTTTCAAAATCTACTCTTTCTTTTACCTGGACTTTTTTTAGGGCTCTTTTTTAATTTTCTTATCGGACAAACTCCGCTTAAATATGTCTTTACAAGCTGGACAATTCCCGTTTCTGTTATTGGTGGTCTTAACCTAATCTTTCTTATTTTTTCT
>JALUVT010000127.1 GCA_027020325.1 bacterium | reverse complement strand
CTTGCTTTCTATAGCTCAATTTGGCAAACTAATTCTCCCGCCCGCAAACCTTCGCCTCCCCCGGCCCGCTTGGCCGCACCGGAAATTAATCCCCTGCCGCGGGCGATCAAAGAAGAAAGTGAATTAAAAGTCAGCGGCACCGCTCTAGCGGGGAATAAAGTTGTTTTTCTGGTCAACGGAGAAAAAGTTGCTTCAACAATGGCCGACAGTGAAGGTTATTTTGAAATCAACCTCGAAAAATACCTTCGGGAAGGGACGAATGAAATTATCGCCCTTAGTGTTGATCAGCGCGGAGAGGAAAGCCGTGCCAGCAGCAAAGAAAAAGTTATTCTTGATACGCAGCCGCCGCAGTTGCAGGTTAATTCAGTCTCCTCTCCAACCAAAGAAAATCCCCTTTTAATTCAGGGACAAACTGAATCAAGCCGCATTGTCGTAACCATTAATGGCTACCGCGCCGTGGTTAACCTCGCCGGGGAATTTTCCTATCGCCTGCCGCTCAAAAAAGGGAAAAATAAGATTACAATCATCGCCCGTGATGAAGTGGGGCATGAAACTAAAGAGGAATTTAGTGTTGTCTATCAGCCGCCGCAATCACCCACGCCCAAGCCGTCAGCGCCGTAAAAATAAGCGCAAGATCATTTTTGAAATAAGGCACATCAACCAAGCCGTGGACAAGCCAGTAGAGAAAAGCGCCGGCTAAACCGGGATCAAGGGTAATAATCGAGCGCAAAGTAAGGAAAAAAATAGCTAGAAATGACAAAAGCCCCCCCAAGCCTAGTTCGGTCCAAAAATTAAGAATTAAGTTGTGCGGATATTCCAATGGTTCGGCATCACAGGTATGATAAAAATCACGGTAGAGCTCTTTAAATCCCGAAAGACCAGCTCCGCTCAGGGGATGGTCGCGCAAGAGATCTAAAGTTCCCTGCCAAAGACAAAGACGAATCGACAAAGTTCCGCCGCGCCGCTGCCAAGGATTGTCAACTTCCGGAGCCTGCGCCGCCGCCCAATTAAGAACAATTAATTGCAGGAATAAAAAAGAGACCACGCCGATCCACCAGAGAGCAGATTTGATTTTTTTAAGTTTTTCTTTAAGGTGAGGAAAAAGGAGTAAGAAAAAGAGGACACTGGCACTAGCAATAATCCCTCCGCGGGAGCGCGTGGCAAAAAGCCCGCTCCAAAGAAGAAAAAAAATAAAACTGCGCTTAAGGCGATCGTGGGCTAAAAAAAAAGGCCGTGTCAAAACCAGCGGCAATAAAGGCCCCAGAAAAAGTGCCAGAGCATTGGCGCTGTTAAAAGGACCGTGCGCCCGTTGTAATGCGCCTTCGGCTGCGGTGATAATTAAAATTCCCTTTGTTTGCAGTAATCCCCAAAGCGCTAAAAAAACAGCGCTAATCAAATAGGCTAAAGCCAGCTGCCGCGGACGGACAATTTTTTCTTTTAAGGCATCAAAAAGGAGGAAAAAGAAAAGCCAGGGTTCAATAAAGTAGGCTTTCCAAACCCCGGCCCCGCCGCGAAGATCAGGAGTAATCAGCAGGGCTATTGTTGCTGTTAATAAAAAGAAAAAGATCAAAAGCAAAAGCGGCCGCGGCGGCAGGGAAAAAGAAAGCTTTTTTCTCTTGGAGAAAGAGATTAATTTTTCGGCAACGCTGATAATGAAAGTGGCGGCAATTAAATGTTCGAGAAGAGTTGTTGGCAAAAAGCCGTAATGCCAGCGCAGAAGATAAAGGGGAGCGCCCGCGAGCGTCAGGAGTAATGAAAAACAGCGCAAAAATTTAAAAATTGGGGAAATTTTTTCAAACGGAGTCGGCATGGGCTAAGGCAATTAAAATCCAATTCCAGGCCATAATCCAAGGGAAAAACAAAGAATTAACAAATTGGCTCTGAATCATTAAAGCGGGAATACTAATAATCAAGGCTAATTGCAGGGCGGAATTTGTTGCAGTTGACGGAAGAGTGCGTTGACGCCAGTAATTGCGAAAACTTTGCCACCAGCAACGCCACCAAAAAAGAAAATAAAGCAAAAAGCCTCCTAACCCGGTCGTAGCGGCAACAAAAAGGAAAGAAGAATCAGCTCCCGCTCCCGCGTGCCCGCTCGGAATTTCTAGGCCGCGCTGATTACGGAAATAACCATAACGAATTTGAGCATAACGGAAAGCATTAAACCCAACCCCCAAAAAAGGATGATCGCGGATAATAACAGCGGTTTTGCGCCAATCCGCAATTCGCGCCCGCGCCGTCACATCAAGATGAACCGCTCCCTCAACGCGCAGGCGCACTTTGGGGATTGTTAAATAAGCCAGTAAAGCCAAGAAAAGGAAGAAAAAAAGCAGCTGCCGTGACTTGAAAAGACCGAGGAAGAAAATTGCGGTCAGGAAAGCCAGATAACTGCTGCGGGAAAAAGTAAGAACAATCGCTAGAAAAAAAACAAAAGCAAGAAGAGGATAAATTAATTTCTGGGAACGGGAAAAATTTGCTCCTTCCTGTAAAAGACGCGCCAAAACCAAATTAAAACCCAACAATAAAAAAATTCCCGCAAAATTGGGGTCAAAAAAAGTTGACAAAAGGCGGTAATAATGCGGATCCCAGCCGTGGGCTACATAGCGGCTGAAATCAGGGAAAAAAACAAACTGCATTATCCCTAACAGGGCGAAAATAAAAATAGCGCCGAGTAAAAAATGGAATAAAAGTTCTTGCCTGCCCTTGTTGCGGGAGAAAAAAAAGCGCGCCAGATAAAAAGTTATTGGGTACAAAAAAGCATATTCAACCCAGCGGACTAAATAAAGCAGGCTGATCAAAAATTCTTTTCCTTCCAACCAACGCTGGGCATTGAGGAGGCTTAAAAAAGCGGCCCCAATAAACAATAACAACATTCCACTAAGAGGAGGAAGAAAAAATTTTTTCTTCACTACGAAAACTTGGGTTAGGAAAACAAAAATCAACAGAGGAAGTAAAAAATCATTCAGGTAAACATTCACATTTTCCAGCCCCAAGAAAGCCAAAGAAAACCGCCCCAAATTCCCCAAAGGCCAGGCGGCAATAAAAAGAAGCAGTAAAAAATAAATCAAATTCATTTTTCAGCTAATCGTGCAGCAGGCGGACCCTCACTGCGTCCGCGGCGATAATAATAGGCACAAACCAATTTATAAAGCAAGGGCCAATAATAACGTTTTTCCGCTTTTTCCGCCAACCAGCGCAAAAAAGGCATCAGCCCGGGGCAATTAAGCCAAAAACTAAGATAATAACGCCATTTTTCACCCAAAAAACCGCTTTTGCCATAGCGCCAGCGATAACGCCAAGTTTCTCTTTTTCCCTGCCAAGAAAAATCAGGATGGCGTTGAAATAACAGGTGGCTCAGACGCCCCAAAAAATAGCGCCGCCGGCAAACTTGGGCCAAGGTTTGAGGGTGGTCATGCCCGGCTTGGGCTGTGGGCCAATAATAAAGACGCAGTCCTTTTTTTTGCAAACGCCAACCCCATTCCGTATCCTCGTAACCGCTAATTCCACTGGCGGTAAATAAAGTTTCATCCATTAATGAATCGGGCCAGACAAAAGCCCGTTTAAGAGAAAGATTAGAAGTATAGAAAGCAAGATGATCCGCTTCTTCTCCCGCCCGCAGACGATCATAATCAAATTGGGGGCCGCCGTGCTCAAGCCAATGCATAAAAGGAGTTACCGTTAAATAGTCGGCCCAGGTTGTAAAACCAACGGCCGCGTATTGCTGCTGCGGATAACGACGGTGAAATTCTCCATGGGCGGCCAAAAAATTGGGGGCGGCAATAATGTCATCCTGAATAAAAAGCAAAATCTTTCCCCGCGCCGCGGCAATGCCCCGATTTCGCGCCGCGGCCGGGCCCGCATTTTCTTGTTCCAGTAAACGCAGGGGAAATTTCTTTTTCAATTTCTGCAGGACCTTTTTCGTCGCCTCATTTGATCCATCATCAACAATAATCACTTCATAGGAGGGAGCTTTTTGCTGACGAAAAATTGCACCAACCGCGCGCGGCAGGACTGTGGGGCGGTTGTAACTGGGCATAATGACACTAAAAAACAAGGAAGAAGATGATTTAGCCGCCATTTTGTCCTCCTTGATACCACTGCAAAAACTTTTCCGCGCTGTTTGACCAGGAATAATTTTTCGCCACAAATTCTTGCCCCGCTTTCCCTACTTGCGTCCGCCAAGAAGAATCATTAATCAAACGAGTTAAAATAACCTTGGCCTGGGCCCGGTTGTAAGGGTCAACCAGCAAGGCTTTATCCTGCAATACTTCAGCCAACGCCCCCACGCGGTGGCTGAGAACCGGCAGACCATAGCTCATCGCTTCCAAAAAAACAAGACCAAAGGCTTCATAGGCCGGGAAGAGAAGAAAAATGTCGGCTTCCTGATAATAACGCGCCAACTCCTCATCACTAACCGCGCCGGCCAAAACAACTTTCTCTTCTAAATGATGAGTTCGGCAAAAAGCAGTTAAATTTTTCCCCGCTCCTTCATCCGCGCCGACAAGAATTAAACGCAATGGCTGGTCAACAAGGGCTTCGACTTCGGCAAAAAGATCGAGGAGCCAAGCTTGACCCTTGTGTTCAGAAAGCCGTCCCACCGCCAGTAAATTTATTGTCGTTGATTTTTTCTTTTTCCCCGCTTGAGCTGCGGCTTTCCAATGCGAATATCCCCAAGGAATAACCCTAATTTTTTCCCGCGCCACGCCATAGTTGCGGACCAGTTTCTCTGCTTCAAGGTTAGTAATCGCCTGAATTCCATCGAGGCGGCGGTAAAGGAAAAAATTTAACAAACGCAACCATTGATTTTTCCAGCTTAAATCATGAAAAGATGGCGAAAGATAGATTTTACTTTGCGGAGGAGCCAGAAATTGCAGCGCCCAATTAGCAAAAAACCAGCGGTCATTCATCAACTGAATAATGTCGGGCTTAAAAGAGCGCAAAATACGCTGGAAATCACTAAGATAAAAATAGACCAAAGGAACTTGGTAAAAAGGCGGCGCGAATGCCGGGAAAGAACGCACGCGCCAAATCCGCAGCCCTTGATCTTCATCTTCTGCAGGCCACTGAGGATGGAAAGAACGAGGAAAGGACCAAAAAGTTGTCAGCAGACCCACGGCCTCAACTTCTTGGCGGCGCAAGAATTCGCGAGCCAAAGCTTCAATAACTCGTTCAATTCCTCCTAAATAAGGCTTATAAAAAGGATTAACAAAAAGTATTCTCATTCTTAACCTTTAATCTTGGCCTTTAATGGTCCAAAAAATAACGCGGCTAAAACTGCGCAGAATTCGTCCGCCCACTTCAGTGCAACGCTGACGATACCGCGGGGGAAGAAAGGGACAAAAACGCCCGCTATAGATCAAAATTCCTCCCAACCAGCTCAGAAGAGAGCCACTGAGAATAGCGAGACGGAATTGCAGCTCGCTGACCGCCCCGGGATAGTGTTTGCGATTAAAACGCCAAAAACTGCTCCAGTTGCGCGGATGGGCGAAAATATAGTACTTTTGTCCACTGCTTTGTCCGCCGCGGTGTTTAATTACCGCTTGCGGATGATACCAGATTTCCCAACCTTGTTGATGAAAACGATATTGCCAATCGGTTTCATCACGAAAAAAGGGAATTGCGGGATCCATTTCCCCGACACTGGCAATTGCTTTTTTTCGCAGAAACAACGCCGCCCCCAAGAGGTGCGCCACAGGGAAAGGCTCTTGCGGCAGGTTAGAGGGACGCAAAGAACTAAAACGCTCTTTAAGCCGCATTAAAACAAAATTAAAATCTCGGGCCACGATCCGCGGACTCGGCCAATGGAGAAAAAAGGAGGGTTGTTCACGGCCATCGGGAAAAATCAAACGCGGCCCCACCACTCCCACCTGAGGGTGATTTTCCATAAACTGCCACAACTGGACCAAAGCTTGCGCTTCTACTTCTGTATCCGCATCTAAACGCAAAAAGTATTTTCCTCGGGCTACTTTTAAGGCGCGGTTTATACTACCAGAAAGGCCCAAATTTTTCTCATTAACCAAAATTTTTACTGCGGGGAAAAGCTGGCCAATTTTCTTGGCCCCGTGATCCCCCGAAGCATCATCAACAACAATTATCTCCATTGGGCCGGGCTTTTCCGCGGCCTCAAGGCTACGCAGACATTGTTCTGCTTCCTCCCAGCCGCGATAAACGGGCAGGGCGACGCTAAGTTCTAGATTTTTCATCATTGTTGCGGCTATAATACCAGCTAAAAAAAGCGAGTTGCAAGAGAATTAAAGCCTCGCTTCCTCCTTTAACCAGCGCGGGAGCAAGATAGGACCAATGCGGAATGAGGAACCAATTGGCAAGAAAAGAAAAAAGAAAAGAAACAGCATAAACAAAAATTAGCGTCCGCTGGTGATCTAAAATCACTAAAACCCACATCAGCAAAGCGCTGAGGAAAAATAAGGGGGCTTCAAGGCTTAAAAGGCGCAAAACTTTTACCGCGGGGCCAATTTCCACTCCTTGGGTAACCAATTTCAGCAACAAGGGACTGGTGAAAAAAAGAAATCCGCCTCCACTAATACTAAGAGCCAAAAGAACCAGAAAGCCTTTGAAAATAGTTTGCCGAAAAATGAGCCAACCTTGTTGAAAATTTTTCGCTAAACGAGGGTAAAGAACATTCATAAAAAAAACCGGGAGGACCAAAAGAAATTCAAAAAACTTTAAACCAAGGCCATAATAACCAACAGCCTCGAGCGGAGGGTGAGGTTGTGGGCGGAGAGAAAGAAGAAAAGTATCCAGTTTATTGGCAAAAAGATTAAAAAGCAAAGCCAGTCCCAAGGGCAAGGCGGCTTGGATCATTTTTTTCAAGCCTTGGCGATCAAAATTGAAGCGCCAA
>JALUVT010000126.1 GCA_027020325.1 bacterium | reverse complement strand
AAAATCAATCAACTTCAACATAGCTGTCATGTTAACATTGAGTTTTATTCTTGACAAGGATTAATTTTCCCTTGTCTTATAGCTCTCGCAAAACAAATTTTCCTATTTTAGGGTTTAATTTTGGTATTTAAATTTTCTGTAGATTACCGCGTAAGTTAGTTAAATGGGTTTGATATTGCCTATACAGACAGATAACAGATACAGGATACAAAAAATTCAGTAATTTTGTTTTGCGCTGACTATAACAACTGATTCTATTGAGTAATTATCTAAATCAGCCACCAAATCTTTGTTTAGTAAGCAAATATAACAAAGGAAACGAACTTATAACCGTCCCCGCTTGCACAATCATTTATTTCTTCTTATCCGCAACTAAAAGCGGGAACAACAACGAAGACAAAGATTCATTGCTACATCGCCACTATTTTCCATTTCCTAGGGGATGTTTTGAAGAATTGTCCAAGGAAAAAACTGTTTACTGTGGAACTAATCTAGCGCTCTAAAGGCTTAATTTTGCAATTATAATGATCAGTAATAAGCGTTTTCTTAAGGTCCGGCAGGAGGAGCCGCAATTGACTAAAGAGGTGCAAGGGGAAAAACTCGACTTAATCAATCTCAGCGCCCCTTTTTTAAGAAATATTAATAAGCTTGGGCAAAATACCAGCGTTCCTGCGCCGGTTGCCGGCAATAAATACAATGACCTTTTTCTTTCTCAAGCGCAAAGGGACGGCAACGCGTTGTTGCTTTGGTTTCGGTCTTGATTTGCGCTTCACAATCGGGATTGCCGCACCAAAAGGCCCGAATCAACCCCCGTTCCTCGGCCATAATTTCTTTAAATTCCTGATAATCATTGACTTCCCGTGTCTGTTTTTCAATAAAGCGCCGCGAGCGTTCCCGCGCCTGTTGCATTTGATCACCAAGGATTGTCTTTAATTGCTCTTTAATTCCCCGACGGGGGAGATATTCTTTTTCCAAAGTATCACGGCGGAACAAAAGAACTTTTTCTTCTTCCACCTCACGGCGGCCAATTTCCAAACGCAACGGGACCCCCTTAACTTCCCAATAATTAAATTTCCAGCCCGGAGTGTGAGAAGAGCGGTCATCAACCCGCACCCGCAACTCGGCCTCCAATTCGCGGACCAACTGGCGAAGATATTCCTCAATTACTGATTTTTCTCCTTCACTAAAAATTGGGACAATAATTACCTGCAGGGGAGCCAGGGCGGGAGGAAGGAAAAGTCCTTGATCATCACCGTGGATCATCAGCATCCCCCCCAAAGCGCGCGTTGACAAACCCCAGCTCGTCTGCCAAACAAATTCTTCCTCTCCGACTTGATTTTGAAATTTAACTTCAAAAGCACGGGCGAAATTTTGCCCCAAATCGTGGCTTGTTGCTGCTTGAAGCGCCCGCCCGTCGGGTAAAAGAACTTCAAAACAGGTTGTTTTAAGGCCTCCGGCAAATTTTTCCGCCTCACTCTTAATTCCTGTTATTCCCGCCAAAGCAAAATATTCGGCAAATTCCTTTTCATAAACCGCTAGAGCTTCTCTGACCTGTTCTTCGGCTTCCTCATGAGTTGCGTGAGCGGTATGCCCTTCCTGCCAAAGAAATTCGGTGGTCCGCAAAAAGGGATAGGTCCGTTTTTCCCAACGCACAACATTACACCACTGATTAATTTTGAGAGGTAAATCACGCCAACTTTTAATCCACTTGGCAAACATCGCGTACATAATTGTTTCCGAAGTCGGCCGTACCACTAAGGGCTCGGCAAGTTTTTCTCCTCCTCCATGGGTTACCACCGCCAACTCCGGGGCAAAACCTTCGACATGGCTTTTTTCTTTTTCCAATAAACTTAAGGGAATGAAAAGCGGGAAATAGGTATTTTCAACCCCCATCCCTTTAATTAATTTATCAAGGCTTTCTTGGACCCGTTCCCAAAGAGCATAGCCCCAGGGGCGAAAAACCATTGTCCCGCGCACTGGAGCATAGTCAGCTAATTCCGCGGCCTGAACAACCGCTAAAAACCAAGCCGAAAGATCATCTTTTTTCCGCGGCAGTTGTTTTTTGCTAAACTTGGCCTTTGTCACAGCGAGAAAAAATTGTCTCTATTTTAACTGAAAAAGGAAAAAAATTAAAAGAGGGAAAAAATAAAACTAGTTTTGCACCACCCAATTTTTTCTGTTTTTTCTATTCTTCTTCCTCCTCCGCCGGGCTTGCCACTCCAAAAAGTGCAAGTTCTTCAGGAGTAGGTTTCAAAAGGCTTTCTAAATCAGTTGCCGCTCGCTGTAATAAAACTTTCCCCGCTGCCGGTATTCGGGGATCATTAGCTAATTTAGTTAGGGCTTCTTGGAGAATATCTTCAACATTTTCTCCGGGAAAAAGAGCTTCGGCCCGTCTCCTCCACCAGTAATCAAGTTCAAACTCGATATTTTTAGCTAGCTCATCAGCACCCATTCCTTCCAGAGAGTATCCTAAAATAATCCTCCTTGATGTGTCTAACATTAAGATTAAAGTAGCCCATTTTGCTAAAGGGTTATCTTTTATATCTTCTTTCACCCTCTCCCATTCACGGGGAGGATGAAGATAGCGCTCCTCTCCTCTCTCAACTACCTTAAAGGTTAAAGGAGGAATAGGCATTGCCCTTCTCTGCCTCAAAACATCCTCAACAAAAATAACAACCTGCTCCGGCGACATTAAATTTAGTTCTTCTACTACATCAGCCAAAGAAGAATACTCGGGACGAATATTAGGATCAAAAAGTTCCCACGGGCGGTAAGCAGCCCGATAAGCAAGGTAAAGCACATCATCAGCACTCGATATTACATCCGTTCTCATAGTTCTTAATAAACCGCCCTGCGAAGCAGAATTATCTCCCAAAAGTTCTTTTTCCCAGGCTCGCCATTGCCTAGCAGCTTCCATGGGGGACCATCCCTCTTGGGCCATCAATTCTTTTATCGCCGGAACCATCAACATCACCGCTCCCCATCGCTGCGCTTTTGTTAATTTACCTTCTAATGATAACCTTTCTAACCATTTTTTATCATCTAAGGACATTCTAAAAGACTCTTTTGTTTCTTCTTGCAAAACCTGGGCGATATAACCTAATATCGTCTCCGGAACTTTCTTTTCCATCAACCTTTCAAGGTTTTCACGAAAAGGAGTTACTGACCCTTCTTTTTCAAAAAGCGCGACAGGATCTTCCGCTAGCATTTGAACCCACTTCGCTTCTCTACTACCTTCAGGTAACTCGGAAAATTTAGCAAAGTCTTGGGTAATAGGACGTTTTCGTCCTACCAATCCCGGCCAGGCAGAGGGCCCCACTGAACGGGGTTCAACAAAAAAGCTTTCTTCAAACCTTGCCAAGGCCTCAGCTGCTTGTGCGGGAGAAAGCAGTCCCTCTTGGACTCGTTTTCTAAGACGAGGAACTTGCAGCGCTACTGCGGCCCATTCCAGATCACCAGAATAATCCCGTCCCTGAACTAGCTTTAATAACCATACCGCATCATCATCGGGCCTAAAATCAGGCACCTTTTGCCTCCCTTCTAAAACATCAACGACAAAAGCAACCACCTCATTCGTCCTTTTAGATTTAAAATATTCCATTACTTCCCGAAAAGATTTAAACTCGGGCCACTTAACTTCCGCCTCTTTCGGCCCCACTTCTTCGTGTTTAGAACTTGTTTCTGCTTGTTCTAACGGTGTTTCTGGCGGTGTTTCTGGCGAACGAGGGACAGTTTGCTTTGCCTCGGGATCCAATTGCCCAGCCGAATCTTCTTCTGCGGCAGTGGGATCAGGCTGTTCACCTTCATCTCCAGAAGTTACAGCGGCTTCAGTTTGTTGGGGGGTGTCTCTCTCAGGCTGTTCGGGCCCCGCTCCAGGTTTTTCAGGTGCAACATCAAGCGCTTCCTCTGGCTCCGGTTCAGGGCCTTCGGGTTCAACTTCAGGCTCTCTTTCGGTTACTGATTCATCTATTTGGGGCTTAGCTTCAAATTTGGCTCCTGCTTCCGATCCTCCAGAATCCGGAAGCCCTTGAGCCGAGTCTTGTTCTGCTCTTGAGGCAGGAGGCTGTTCTTCCGCCGCAGCCGCATCAGGTTCTTCGGATCCGCCCTCTCCGGACACCGCATCTTCATCCACTGGCGGGGATGGCTCCTCTGGTATCTCTGTTTCAGCGGGATTCGGTAGACTATCGCCTTCTTCTGCTACCGTCGACTGAGGTTGTTCCGCTGGAGGTTCTGGTTGGCCTTCTCCTCCTATTTTTGATCCTATTTCTGACGCCGCACCTGTTTCATCTTGATGGGGGGACATTGATTCGGACTCGGACCCTTCTGGCCCTGATTCAGCTACTGGACCCGATTCTAAATCTGGTCCTGTTCCCGATAGCCTTTCGGGATTATTTTCCATAGTTTAATACTTACCAAACTCCACCAACCTTGTCAAACAAAATCATTTTAACTGCGGCAAAGCCTTTCTCTCTTTTAAGTCGTTGTTTCCAGGAAATCCAACATCACCCAACCAGCATTCAGTTTCTTCTATATTATCAGGGCAAACAAATTTTTGTTTTATTCTTTCCCAAAAATCAAAAGCTTTATCCTTTAATTCTCTTTTGGGAAAAAACAAAACGATTTTTTAGTAAACCTTGACTTTATTATTTCCTCCCTTATAATTGGAAATTGTTAATTAATTGAATCTCCCTGCTTTCCCTTTCAATATATTTATTTTGTCCAAAGTAGAAATATTTTAACTGAATAAAATGCGTCTAAAAATAGAGACCTATCTACCCAACAAACAACTAAAAAAAGTTCCCCAAAATTTAGTTCCCCTAGAAGTAGAGGTTAAAGGGTTAACCAAGAATAAAACCGCCTTAATTAAATTACAACAATCTTTGAATTTATTAAATCGTCAACTCATCAATAGCTATGTCAATCCTTTTACACTTAATAACTTAGCAAAATGGATCTTCAAGCGCCTCAAAGGATATATTGGACCAGAAGAAAAAATTATCATTCATTTAAAATGTCAACAAAAAGAGCTCGATAAGGTTTTCCAGCAAAAAATTAAGACAGAATTGTTGGGCCTAGAGAAATATGAATTATGCCTTAATACTACTAAAAAAATTCGCGCAACACAGAAAAAGGACTGGCAACAGGCTTATAACCTTTTACAAAAAAAGAAAAACTTAAAACTCTTGACTATTTTTTGCCCCCCTTACAGTAAAGATTGGATTACTGGTAAGTATAAAGGTTTTTTCTCTTCAATTGAGATCGATCCTCAAACACAAGATAATTGGAATTATGACTACAAACATTTCTTTTATGTCTTTAATCGGTTGATAGAAATATTACAGAAAAAATATTTAATTAAAATTAGCGGAGAAATCTTTATTGCTGATCTTTTAATAAACAAAAAAATTTTTAGCAAAAAAGATCAAGAAGATATTCAACAATTTGTTCATTCAGCCAACAACTACCTTCGCTCTCAAAATTATCCTCTTCACTTAACGCAATTGAGTAGAATAAAAACAAAGGTTAAAATTCCAACAACTGCTCCCGAGACCAAAGCTGAACTTTTAAATTTTATACAAAAATTTAGTTCCATTAATCCCGAAATTAAAGAAATACTTAACTTAATTAATCTCCCTCTACCCGAATTAGAATCCCTTCTTTTTTCAGACTATAAAATCTACAATTTTCTGAAAAAAAATTACTTATCATCGGACCTTTATTCCATCTTAAAGTGTGCCGGACAAATCACAAAGTTGAATAAAAACCCTGCGGCTAACATTAAAGATGGATTACTACAAGCATTAAAAAAATATATCAGTTACCATCTCTTCATGGATTTAATTACCCAAGAGCAAAAAGACGGTATTTTTATTTCTCTTGATACGAGTTTTAGCTACGCCGCAAATTTTTTCCGCACCCCCAATATCCCCGTCTTGCATATCAATCCCTGGAAATTAAAAAGGAAAAAATATTCCTACCTCAAATCACATCCCTCATTAACTATTATCATTCCTGTTCACAACGATCCTCTTCTACCTCAATTATTAGAATCAATTAAAAGGATTGCTAAAGACAAAAAATATGGCCAATTTAAGACAATTGAAATACTCATTGTCTCCAATGGTCAGGACACCATGACCTCTCAACAAATATCCTCTGCTATGCAAAACTTTGAAGACCCCGTTTTCACCATTCGTCACCTTCACCTTCCCCCCCAAGGGATCGGGAGGGCACGTAATTATGGTTGCGAAAAAGCTTGGAGCAATATAATTGCCTTTATTGATGCGGATTGTGAGCTAGATCTTGATTATTTTGAAAAATTAAGTCTATATTTAAACCAAATTAAGCAAAAACAAATTCTCCGCGGGCAAGTCGAATTTTGCTGTCAAAAACCCCAAAAGGATTTTATAAAATCTATTACTACAATTAGAAATTATTATTACCAAAAAGACAAAGAAAAACTTTATACCCCAAATCTCATTCTAAAAAAAGAAACTTTTTATAAAAGTGGACAATTCAAAACCGACCTTATCAATGGCGAGGATAACGAATGGGATTTCCGCTGTAAACAAATAGGGATTAAAGGGATTTACCAACCCCAAATTAAGATTAAACATTGGGACCAGGGGAATTTAACCAAAATCACTAATAATTGGAAGGCCTACGGCTGGACACGGGGGGTAATAATTAAAAAGCAAACCCAATCAACAATAAAAAGGTTGCTACAAATTTTCTCTTTATTCTTTACTCACGCCAAAGACTTATTAATTCTTTCATTGACAACAAACAGAAAAACAATTTTATTCTTTTTACTTTTAGAAAAACATTATTTTTTTGGTCTTTGGCAATCATTAAGGAAAAATTATAACGAGTAAGTTTGTGAGATTATTTTTGCCGCTCTCCGCGCCCCATCTAAGCTAATCAATGGCGCCAGCTGTTG
>JALUVT010000125.1 GCA_027020325.1 bacterium | reverse complement strand
CAGTAACAGAAGATATTAAAAATATGCCAAGAAAATAAGAACTGCTTTTTAGTTGGCGCCAAAAGAATTTTTTTAATTTAGAAAAAGAGGTTTGAATTTCTGTAATATCGGCTTTATTAATTAAAATAATTTCCTTTTTTTTAAGTAACCCCTCTGACCAAGAAGCTAATTCTTTACGAATTATCTGATAATTTTTCCAAGCATTAGATAATAAACCATCTTCTTCCCCCTCTAAGGGGTCGATAACATGCAATAATAGATTCGTTCGCTCAATATGGCGTAAAAACTGGTCTCCCAATCCCCTACCCTTAGCAGCTCCTTCAATCAATCCCGGAATGTCAGCAATTATAAATGTCGCTGTTGGATTAATTTTTAAAACTCCCAAATTAGGTTCTAAGGTAGTAAAAGGATAAGAACCTACTGTAGCCTTCGCGTGTGTAAGGCGATTTAGCAAACTTGTTTTTCCCGCGTTAGGAAGACCAATTATTCCTATATCCGCAATTAAGCGTAATTCCAGCTCTACCTCTTTAAATTCACCAGACATTCCTTTTTCTGCCCAAGCCTGACGAAATTTTCTTTTTCCTGAGCCTATAAATAATCTTCCCTCTTTCAAAGAGGTCTTTTCTAGATCACGAGGCAGAGCAGCATTTCCCCGTCCTCCTTTCCCTCCCCGGGCGATTATTGTTTGTTGCCCGGGATAAACTAAATCGGCCAGAATTTGGGGACGGGGCTTAATTTCTTTAACTATTGTTCCCACAGGGACCCTTAAAATGAGGTCCTTCCCTTTCTTTCCTTGTTTTTTGTTCGGCCCTCCTCGTTGACCATCTTCTGCCTTAAATAATAATTGGTGAGTAAAATCGTAAAGCGTGTCTAATGAAGGATCAGCGCGGAAGATAACATTCCCCCCATCCCCTCCATTACCACCATCAGGACGAATTTTAGCCGAACCTGGATCGCGACGAAAAGAAATCAATCCATCTCCCCCCTTCCCGGCATGAACGCGAAAACGACAAAGATCAACAAATTTCATAACTCCATTCTACCTTAAAAAAAGGAAACTAAAGAAGGATACTACTTAATAACACTGAGAGGATTGACCGCCCGCCCATTAAGTAAAGTAATAAAATGAACATGGCAGCCAAAGGCTCGTCCTGTTGCCCCCATATAACCAATAACTTCACCTTTATTAACCCAGCCTCCCCGACGGGCAAAACTGCTCATGTGAGCATATTTCGTTACATAGCCATTACCGTGGTCAATAAAAATAGAATTCCCTCCTCCCCCAGCCCACCAACCGGCAAAAGTAATTCGTCCACTGTTAGCAGCAACAATAGGTGTCCCGCAACTATTGGCTAAATCAATTGCTGTATGATACCAAGAGAAATATTGCGTAATAATTCCTTGCGCCGGAAATTGAAAAGCAATATTGCTTAAAGGAGAAGATGGAACTAATTGAAGACCTCCCTGTCCAGAATTAATTGTTGTTGGTTTCTGTTGAGCTAGAG
>JALUVT010000124.1 GCA_027020325.1 bacterium | reverse complement strand
TGTTCAAGGAGGGCAAATTTCTTTGCCGCAAAAAAAAGCGAAAAAGAATAAAAGTTCGTTTTAAGGCCGATTTTAATGTTGTACAACATTTATTCATTTTATAAATAGGGGAGGTTTGGGGTAGAAATGAATGCTTTTATTGACATAATTGTCAATGATTTATTAAGTCAGAGCGTTGAAAATAAAAAAAGATTAGGTTGGTGATTGATGACTTACCTATCCCAGGAGCTGGCCAAGTTTTTTCAACGCAATTCACGGCGTTATATTTTTCGCAATGGAATGAGCCTCAATGAGCTGGCGTGGGAGATGTCGGCTCAATTAGGATTTTCGCAAGTTGATCCTAGTGTTCTTTCCAAGGTTATCAATGGCAAGCGTCTGTTCAGTCCGGAACAACTCGAAATTTTTTGCCGTGTGGTTAAAGCCACGGCCGCGGAAAAGAAACAGTTGATTAATGCCCTGCAGAAAGATTTATTGAGCCGACAAGGTTTTAAAAATTTTCCTTATTTGGTTAAAGAAGATAAAGATTCAGTCCCCTTCTCCAAATAGTGCTGGATAATTTTGCGAATCAAGTCTTTTTGTTCCGAAGTTAATTGAGGATTGCGGGCAAGAATTTTATGAATTTCCTGCCAGGCCGGCCCGATAATTTCTTCCAGCAATTGAGCTAAATCTTCACGGATCAGCCGTACTTGAGGCTGACGATAGATTTTAATCCGCACTGTCTCCCCTCCCCTACCCACGCGGCGCAGGAGTTGGAAAAATTGTTGTCGGGCGGCCGCGGAATTGATTTCAGTAACCATTAAAAATAGACAGATTAGAAAAATTGTAGCATTAAAATTATTTTATCCAAAAGGCAAAAATCGCCAAGAGAATTTATGATTTTGCTGATAATACTTTAGAAAGTTTGAAATGTTTTATCAGCGTTGGAATTAATTCGCTCCGGAGGAATTTTGGGCTTGAGATTATCGAATTTTGCCCGCGTGAAAAAGTATCAGCAATTAAGTTAACATTGGTCTTTTAAAAAAGATCACCTCCAGGTAGGATATATGTTTGAATAAATAACCTTACGAAAGGAGGTGATCTTATGAGTGATAATACAATAAAAGAGCTAATAGAGACCAGACTAAGAATTATCTCCAATCGCGCTTCCAAAGAAAGTTGAGGAATGGATGGTTGAACTTTTTTCGGAAAGATGAAGTATACCTCGATAATAGTCAATTTTAGCGGGAAGATTGAAGGTTAACGAAACTATGATATTCTACACTAGTTGTCCTAAGGTAGGCTTTCCGTTACAATAAATTTAATACTGCCCATGTTTGCGTGGTTACATCATCCTTGGATCAATCCTTGGTTTAATATTATTTTCTTCCCTTTTTGGTGGTATGTTTATAATTGGCGTTTTTGGGGGCGTTTCTATCCCCGAACTCTTCTCTTAGTTATTGACCTTTTTTCTTTTACCGAAGTTTTACGCGTTTTCTTTAAGCCTTTTCGGCGTGATTTTACCTGGGTTGGTTAT
>JALUVT010000123.1 GCA_027020325.1 bacterium | reverse complement strand
CAACTTAGCCCGGCCCCGCGGACAATTAAAACTGACTTGGATCAAAATATTCTTGCCCTCTACCTTCTTGCCCCCGGCGAAAAATTAACAATTCAATTTCAAGGGCAGGCTCAGGTTCGTTTTTTCCCGCCCACTCAAGGCTGGCCCCGGCAACAGGATGAAGAAGCCTTACGCGCCCAGTATACCCGTCCGGCGCGCTACTGGCCGGTCAATGATCAGCAAATTCAAAAAGTGGTGCAAGAAGTGCGCGGAGAAGAGAAAAATCATTCGCTAGTCGCGGAAAAACTCTACCGTTTTACAGTTAAGGAATTAAGTTATAATCAAAATCGTTTTCAAAATCCAGTTCAGCGTCTGGGAGCGCGGGAAGCTTTGAACCAGCCCGATAATGCCGTTTGTATGGAATATACGGATCTTTTAATTACTTTGCTCCGCGCCGCCGAAATTCCGGCGCGGGAGCTTGATGGTTATGCCTACGCGGCCAGTGCCGATCGTCCTTTGCCGCAAGATATTCTTCATTCTTGGGTCCAATTTTATGATCCCCAGCATCAAGTTTGGCGCGCCGTGGATCCGACTTGGGAAAGCACGGCCGGCCGCGACTATTTTAATCAACTCGACTTAGAACGAATTATCTTTGTCGTTAAAGGCCTTGATTCCGAAAAACCCTATCCTGCCGGGAGTTATAAACTGCCGCAACAAAGTCCGCAGCAGGATATTTTTATCCAACCGACTGCGCAATGGCAAAAAGGAGTCCAGCCTTTGCTGCTCTGGTGGCAAAACCAGCCTCAACAACGCCCTCAGGCTGATTTTTGGGGCAATTTATTACAAAAAATTGAAGAACAATGGCGGCAATGGCAGCAGCGTTAAAATGGCCCTCCCGTATTCCCTCCCAGCCCGGCGTTTATGCGTTTTTTAATTCCCGCGGCGAAATTCTCTATTTGGGGAAGGCGAAAAATTTAGCCCGCCGTCTGGCTCACTACCGCGGCCAAGGATTGGACCAAAAAACACAACAATTCCTCCGCCGCAGCACCCGCCTCCGCTGGCGGGTAACCAAAAACGAATTCGAGGCCCTTTTATTGGAAGCTCGTCTTATTCGCCGCTTCCGCCCCCGCTATAACATCCGCGGCCGCGATCAAACCCGCGCCCCTTTTATTATTCTCGAGGGAAAAAAATTCCCCCGCTTTCAAGTCCGCTTTAGTCAGAAAGGAAAAGGGAAAACTTGGGGGCCTTTTGTTACTCTCCAGCAGGCGCGGCAACTTTTGCGCGCCCTGCGGCCTCTCTTCCCTTTCCGCGACTGCGGAGAAAATAAATTTAAATTCTGGCAACAGCGCCAACGCGGCTGTCTCTGGGCGGATCTGGGGCTTTGTCCTGCTCCTTGCCAAAAACAAATTTCTCCTTCCTCCTACCAAAAAATACTCGCCGAACTGGAGCTTGTTTTGGAGGGAAAAAGTAAAATTCTCCTCCAGCGCTGGCAAAGGAAAATGCAGCAGGCCAGTCGACGGCTTGATTTTGAAAAAGCGGCTTTTTGGCGTGATCGTCAGCAAGCTTTAACCCAGATTATTGAAC
>JALUVT010000122.1 GCA_027020325.1 bacterium | reverse complement strand
AAAAAATACAGTAGTAACAAAAAATAGAATTATTGATTTAGAAAAAATACGTAACATTGGAATAATAGCTCATATAGATGCAGGAAAGACAACTACAACTGAAAGAATTTTATTTTATACAGGAAAGACTTATAAATTAGGGAATATAGATGAAGGAACAACTCAGATGGATTGGATGGATCAGGAAAGAGAGCGGGGAATAACAATTGTTTCTGCAGCTACCACTACTTTTTGGAAAGGCACAAGAATAAATATTATAGATACACCAGGCCATGTTGATTTTACAGCTGAAGTTGAGAGGTCTCTGAGAGTTTTGGATGGAGGAGTAGTTGTTTTTGATGCAGAAGAAGGGGTTCAAAGTCAATCTGAGACTGTTTGGCGCCAGGCAGACAAATATAAGGTTCCGCGAATTTGTTTTATAAACAAAATGGATAAATTAGGAGCTGATTTTGAAGCTACTGTTAAAGAGATAGAAGAACGCTTAGGAGCAACTCCTGCTGTTATGGTTTATCCAATTGGCAAGGAAGATAATTTTATTGGTGTAGTAGATCTGTTAACTTTAAAATCTTTAATTTGGGATAAAGATCCAAAAGGAGTAGAATTTTCTGTTAAGGATGAAATTCCTGAAGAGATTAAAGAAAAGGTTTTAAATTTTCGAGCTAAATTAATCGAGCAAATCGCAGAGCAAGATGATGAATTATTAGAAAAATATTTGGAAGGAAAAGAATTGGAGGTTGAAGAGTTAAAAAGAGCTTTGAGAAAAGCAGTCATTTCTTATAAATTAGTTCCAATTTATTGCGGAAGTTCTCTTAGAAACAAGGGAGTTCAGCCGCTTTTGGATGCAATAGTAGATTACCTTCCTTCACCTGCTGATTTAGGTTTTGTGGAAGGGGTTGATCCATCTACAGGTGAAAAGAAAAGGCGAAAATTACTCTCTCAAGAACCTTTTGCTGCTTTAGCCTTTAAACTTCAACTTGATCCTCATGTTGGAAAGTTAACTTATGTGCGAATATATTCAGGAGTATTAAAATCAGGTTCTTATGTATACAATGTAAATCAAAGAAAAAAAGAGAGAGTTGGTAGGGTGCTTTTGATGCATGCAAACCAAAGGGAGGAGATAGATACAGCTTATGCAGGTGAAATAGTAGCATTGGTTGGGCCAAAAATTACAAAGACAGGTGAAACTTTAGCTGATGAAAAACATCCCATTCTTTTAGAACAAATTACTTTTCCTGAGCCTGTAATTTCTTTAGCTATAGAGCCTGCAACCAAAAGTGATCAAGAAAAACTTTCTTTAGCTCTTCAACGTCTGTCTGATGAGGATCCGACTTTTAAAGTAAAAGTAGATCATGAAACAAATCAAACAATAATTTCTGGTATGGGAGAGTTGCATCTTGAAGTTTTAGCAGAAAGAATGCGGAGGGAAATGCGTCTTAATGTTAAAACAGGAAAACCCCAAGTTGCTTATAAAGAAACGATTAAAGGTGAGGCAAATGCTGAAGGAAAGTATATAAGGCAAACAGGTGGTAGAGGACAATATGGGCATTGTGTAATAAGGGTAAGGC
>JALUVT010000121.1 GCA_027020325.1 bacterium | reverse complement strand
CCAATTTCCAAGCCCGGAAACCAAGCACTGTCGAGAGTAAAATTTTCCAGTAAATAGGCGGTTAACCAAAGCAGACCGCCGTTGACGACGAGGCTAAAAAGCCCGAAGGTTAAAATTTTAAGGGGAAAGGCCAGCAGATTAATTAACGGTTTGAGGAAAAGATTTAAGATACTAAACCAGAGTGTAATTACAGCCAGACCCGCGGTGCCGCCACTATAACTGATTCCGGGAATATAGCGGGCAGTAAAATAGAAAGCAACCCCGTTAATCAAAAGGCGGGCGATTAATTTTTTCATTATTTCCAGTTTAGCATAATTAAGTTAAGGAGGGCGAAAAATTTTTCCCCTCCCCTATTTTTAAAATTTACCTTCCTTTTCCGCGATTAAGTCGCGTAAAAAAGCCGCTTTTTCAAAGTCCAAATTTTGTGCCGCCTGCCACATTTCTTTTTTTAACGCAGCTATTGAGCGATTGTCGATTGTCTTTTCTGCATTGAGGAAGAGAAAAAATTTTTTCTTCCCTCCCCTTTTCTCTTTTTTCTCTGCCTTGGCCGGGGGGCGTTCGATCAGCTTTTCCCGAATTGGTTTTTTAATTGAACGCGGCTTTAGAGAATGGCGGCGATTATATTGGGCCTGAATTTTCCGCCGTCGTTTAACTTCATCGAGGGCGGACTGCATTGCCGGAGTAATTTTTTGGGCGTACATGATTACCTTGCCCTCGCGATGGCGCGCCGCGCGCCCCATGACCTGAATCAAGGCCGTACGCGAGCGCAAAAAACCTTCTTTATCCGCATCTAAAATCGCAACCAGCGAGACTTCCGGTAGATCAAGTCCTTCGCGGAGAAGATTGATCCCAATTAAAACATCATAAACCCCGCGGCGCAAATCAGCGAGAATATCGCTCCTTTCTAGAGTCTCAATGTCCGAATGAAGGTAACAGGCTTTGATGCCCTCTTTTTGTAAATAGTGGCTTAATTCTTCGGCTAATTTTTTTGTTAGTGTGGTTACCAAAACCCGCTCCCCTTTTTGCTGGCGGATGATAATTTCATTAATCAAGTTTTGCAATTGGCCGCGGGTCCCGCGCACTTCAACCTCAGGATCAAGGATCAGCGTCGGGCGAATTAATTGTTCAACCAGGGCTGGATATTGCTGAGGAGAAAGATTTTTTCGCCTCCGTTCTTGGGTTGCAGCTTCAATTTCCCACTCGCCCGGAGTAGCGGAAGTATAGAGAAGTTTGGGAGCGCGTTCTAAAAATTCTGCAAAGCGCAAAGGACGATTGTCGAGGGCCGAGGGAAGACGAAAGCCGTAGTCAATTAATTTTTCTTTTCGCGCTTGATCCCCGCGGTACATGCCGCGGATCTGCGGTAAAGTCATATGCGATTCATCAATAACAATGAGAAAATTTTTTCCGAAAGAATAAGCAAAAAAGTCAAGAAGAGTGGTTGGAGGTTCACCGGGGGCGCGTTGATCAAAATAGCGGGCGTAATTTTCAATTCCGGGACAATATCCTAATTCATGCATTAGTTCCAGGTCATAGTTGGTGCGTTGTTCAAGACGATGCGCTTCCAGTTCTTTCCCTTGTTGACGCAATTCCGCAAGACGCTTTTGGAGATCCGTTTTTATTTCTTCTATTGCCCGAGAAAATCGTTCCGCGGAGCTGAGGAAGTGCTTGGCGGGAAAGATAATAATTTCGGAGCAAGGCTCTAAGAGTTGATTATTAAAGGGATCAAGGTGCCAAAGCTGGCTAATCTTTTCTTCGAGGAGTTCAATCCGCCAGGCCTTGTC